>VGTH01000010.1 GCA_016874755.1 Deltaproteobacteria bacterium
CCTCAGTGTGCTTTTCTCTCATCGGCGTATCCTTTCCTGCCTGCGCCAACAGGCAGCCTTTCGTTTTTAGATTCGCGAAAGGGTACGCCTACCTATTTCCTATTTCCACACGCTTTGATCATAGCTCAACGCGGACGCAAAACGGCTATGTACCGTTCAATCAAGCGATTTTGAAAACCTTCGGCATCGACGGCGACATTCGCACGGTGAGGCCCGACGGCAATACGGATCCAATGATCGTTGAGGAAATCTTCGCGCGGCGCGACATTCACATGGCTTTTACCGATGAACATTGGCAGCGCTTCGGAGGCCATTTGAAAGATGCCTATACGGCGGCTTTAAGCGCGGGAACAATCAGCGTGCGCGCCTTGCCGGGAGTGGGAAACCTACTCGCTCTGCTTGCCCAATCGGCTTCTTTTAGCCAAGGTGTCGTGACTGGCAATCTCCAGACTGGGGCGGCCATCAAATTGCGGGCGGCGGGACTCGATGGCTATTTCAGCTTTGGCGCCTATGCGAGCGATTCAGCATATCGTCCGGACTTGCCAAGGATCGCACGCGAGCGCTGGCAGGCATTCGCCACGCGCTCGATCGACCCCAGCCAGTGCGTCATCGTCGGCGATACAATAAAGGATTTAGCCGCGGCGCGAGCCAATGGCATGAAGTGCTTGTTGGTCGGCACGGGACGCTATCCCGTCGAAGAGCTGCAATACGCCAACCCGGACGCCTGCCTGGCGGATCTGACCGACACGGACGAAGTGATCGATATTTTACAGTCTATTTAGCCCAAGAGGGGGTGCAATGAACTATCGCGAGATCGGTAAAACCGGCATCAAGATTTCTGAAATCGGCTTTGGCTGCGGCAACAACGCGGTCTTGATGGTCAAAGCGCCCTATGAAGAACAGGTGAAAGTGGTGCGCCGCGCCGTCGCGGCGGGGATCAATTTTTTCGATACGGCTTTTGCTTACGGCTTGGGCAAATCGGAAGAGAACCTCGGCCGCGTGCTCAAAGACGTCGGCGTCAATCCGGTGATCTCGACCAAGATTCGCCTCGAAGCGGACTGCGTCGGCGACGTCAAAGCGGCGACTATCCGCGCCGTCGAAGCGGGGCTGGAGCGCCTTGGCCGGGAGCGGGTCGATTTTGTCCAGTTGCACACGCGCGTGACCAAGCAGCGTGGCCTGGGCAAGCGGTTCAGCCTGGCGCCGATGGACGTGCTCGGCAGAGGCGGCGTGATCGACGGGCTCAAGGCCATGCGCGATCGCGGCAAAGTCGGTTTCTTTGGCTTTAGCGGTTTGGGCGAAACCAAGGCGCTGCACGAGCTGGTCGACAGCGGCGAGTTTCATGGCTTTCAATGTTACTACAATCTACTTAACCCGAGCGCCGGCCATGGCGTGCCGGCGAATTTCACGGCGCAGGACTATACGTTGATCCTCGACCGCGCTGCGGCGAAAGGCATGGGCGCATTTGCCATTCGCATTCTTGCGGCCGGTGCGCTTACATCCGATCCCAGCGCGGGCGGCGGCAGCAGCCCGGAGCCCTTGTCGCCAGGGTCGGACTATCCCCTGGAATTGCAGCGAACTGAAAAAGTGAAGGCGGCTTTGGGTGTGGCCGGCAAAGAGCTCACGCAAGCAGCGATCCGCTTTGGCCTGATGAATGCGAAGATGTCCAGCGTGCTCGTCGGTTTTTCCAATCCTACTCACGTGGACGAAGCGGTGGCTTGTCCAGATACGCCAGCCCTGTCGGCTGAGCAGATGGCGAAGATGCGCCAGCTGTGGGATACAGATTTCGGCAACTGATTCATTCAGGTAGAAGGATGACGCCATGGCTTTGTTTTTTCACTCCGACGACGTCGATCAGCTGATTCCGACCGGCGAAGCGGTCGCAATCACCGAGAGCGCGCTGCGCGATATGATTTCGCCCAACGGCGTGTGCGCGCCGCGCAAGCGCTTGAACCTACACCGCAAGGTGGCCGAGGGCACCTTCGATACGGTGCTGAATATTTATGCCGGCGGCTCGGCCAACTTTGGCGCGGTCGGCGCGCAGGTGGCGCTGCACCGCAAAGCGATCTCGGGGACGACGCAGCAGCGGCCGCCCTTCAATCCCGATCAGACCGAACTAGCGTTGATCTACGATTCGGACAATGGCTCGCTGCTCGGTGTCATGGCACACCGGCCGCGTGATCGTAGCGGCAAGGCTGACCTGCGCACGCCGGCGACCAGCTTGGCGGGTTTGGATTTGTTTGCACGTAAGGATGCTCGGCGTGTGGGCATCTATGGTTCCGGCCAACAGGCGTGGGCGACGTTTGCCGGCCTCTGTGAGATGCGCAAAATCGAAAGCGCGAAAGTGTTCAGCCCGACGCCGGCACACCGCGAAGGCTTCGCCAAAAAAATCAGCCTTGCCACCGGCGTGACCGTGAAGCCAGTCGACAAGCCGGAATTGGCCGCAAAAGACGTCGACATCATTCTCTGCATGACCAACACCAACGTGCCGGTGATCGATGGCGCGTGGTTGGAAGAAGGCCAGTACATTATCTCAGTCATCGGCAGCAACATCGAGCTGGTCAAAAGCGGCAACTTGGACAAGCCGCGCCGCGAGGTCGACGATGCGACGCTCAGGCGCTGCGATTTTGTCGTTGCGTTGTCGAAGGCGCAGGCCATCGACTCGCAGCAAGGCGATATCTACTGGCCGGTGCAAGACGGCGTCATTACCTGGGACAAGGTCGTCGAAATTTCCGACGTGCTCGCTGGCAAGGTTCAAAGCAGGACCAACGACAAACAGATCATTCTCTACAAAAATCAGGGCGGTCAGGGAATTATCGATATCGCGCTGGCGAAGAAATGCTACGAACTGGCGAAACAGCACGGCAAGGGTTACGAGATGAAAATCGAGCCACGCCTGAACTGGTGGGTGCAAGGGGGAAGGGCGGAGACGTGGTGAAAACAAGTATGAAGGATGAAAGCGGAATTATGAAGCGGACTGAGAAAACTATGTTGGCGGGTGTGACTGCAGCGGCGCTGCTCATCGTGATGGGTATTGCGCGGTCTGTCCAGGCCCAGGGTGAGCCGTTTTACAAAGGCAAGAACGTGCGCATTATCGTCGGCGCGTCCGCCGGCGGGTTTTACGATCGCTGGGCGCGACTGTTGGCACGCTTTATTCCAAGATATCTGCCCGGTAATCCGTCGATGATTGTCCAGACCATGCCGGGCGCGGGGTCACTGGTTGCGACGAATTATGTTTACGGTATTGCCAAGCCCGATGGGCTGACGCTTTTGATGCCGAACAGCAATACTTATTTAGAACAGCTCTCCGGCCACAAAGAGGTGCGCTTCGATCTGCGCAAGATGGCGATCATCGGCTCGCAGGAAAAGAATTTCATGCTGCTCTACATGCGCGCCGATGCGCCGTACAAGACCATCAGCGACATCGTCAATGCCAAGGAGCCGCCCAAGTGCGGCAGCTCTGGGGTGTCGAGCGCTGGCTACGTTCTCGACCGAGTGCTTGAAATCGCGCTCAATGCCAAGATCAGCACGGTCATGGGCTACCCCGGTGGCAACGAGATCGACCTCGCTGTCGAAAAGGGCGAGATTCATTGCCGCGGCAACACGATCAATCCTCACTTTGGCCGCGAGCCGTTCGACAGTTGGCACAAAAAGGGTTTTGACCGCCATCTGGTGCAGTCCGGCAAAAAGCGTGATCCGCTGGTGCCGGAGGCGCCGACGATTTACGAATTGATGGACCAAGCCAAGACTCCCGAGACCAATCGTCGAGTCGCGCGCGTGCTGCTCGACGGCGCCGAGTTCGGCCGCTGGATGCTCGTAACGCCGGGCACACCGCCCGATCGGATCAAGATGCTACGCGCCGCCTACGCGCAAGCGATCAAAGACCCGGAGCTGGTTGCCGAAGCAAAGAAGTCGCGCATGGATATGGATCCATCCTCGGGTGAAGATTTGCAAAAGTTGCTAAACGAGCTCTTGGATCAGCCCAAGGAAGTTGTCGAGCGGGCGAAAAAAGTTTTGACAGAGTAAAGACGAAATATGAGGGATGAAAGCGGAAAGATGAATTGGGGTCCTGCCCTGGAGGGAAACGATCGATGAAACGAAATTTCACAATTCAGAATTCCGCTTTCATACTTCTGGTGCTTGTAGCAGCCTTGTCCCCCGCCAAATCCTTTGCCCAAGCGCCCAACTTCCAGGGCAAGACGATGACCATCGTCGTCGGTACAGTGGCCGGCGATCTCTACGATCTTTATGCGCGGGCGATCGCACTTTTTATGGGCAGATACCTGCCCGGCAATCCCAACATCATCGTGCAGAACATGCCCGGTGCCGGCCACATGATCGCGGCCAATCATATCTACAACGTCGCCAAGCCAGACGGTTTGACCATGGGTGCGATCAACGCCGGGCTTTATTTCGAGCAGTTGATCGGGCGATCCGAAGTGAAGTTTGACTGGACCAAATACAACTGGATTGGCAACGCGACCAAGTCGCCGCAGGTGCTCTACATGCGCGCCGACGCGCCATTCAAAATCATCGAAGACGTGCGCAACGCCAAAGAGCCGCCCAAATGCGGCACCACCGGCTTGAGCAACATGGGCTACTTCGTGCCCAAGCTTCTAGAAGAGACCATCGGCGCCAAGTTCAACGTGATCGCCGGCTACCAAGGCGGCAATGAGATCGATCTCGGCGTCGAGCGCGGCGAAATCGTCTGCCGCTCGCTCAGCACGGAAGCCTATTTCTCGCGCGAGCCATTTCACACCTGGCGCAAAAATGGTTTTTCCCGCGAGCTGGTTCAAGGCGGCAAAGTCAGACTGGAGAAGCTCGCCAGCGTGCCGACGGTGTACGAGCTGATGGACAAGTACAAAACCAATGAAACTGGCCGCCGGCTGGCCACGGCGTTGTTGGCGTCGGGCGAGTTTCATCGGCCCTACATGGCGCCGCCAAAGATGCGCCCGGAAGTGGTCAAGACGTTACGCGATGCTTTCACCAAGACCATGAAAGATCCGGATTTCCTCGCCGAGACCAAGAAGAAACGTTTGGACATGGATCCGACGACGGGAGAAGAGGTGCAAGCGTTGGCGACCGACGTGATGTCGCAGCCGAAAGATGTGATCGAGAAGCTTAAGAAAATGATGGGGAAGTGATAGTTGAGCTAAGACGCTTTCGCAATGGCTTGTCGAACTGCTGGTGGCAAGTCGACGAAAACAAAATAAGAAGCCGGGTAAAGATAGTCTTCGCCTTCGTTATCGATTACACGCAGGCACCGTGATTTAGCGGCTTGCTCATCGGGCAAAACTTCGTAAATCCTGCGCGGTGTCAGCAAGTCCGCGTCGTCGGAGCGGACGCACACTGCCAATTGTTTCTTCCGCTTGGGTTTTGTTGCCATACGGGCAAAACCGGTAGTATCCTTACGCCGAACCCAGTGGCGATAACTTCAATGTCAGTGATATCACCGACGATCGTGAAGTTCATAGAACTCTAAGCTCTTCACAATGTAAGCCCTCGATTCAATCGATTCAACTCACGGTTTAATATCCTGCATAAACCACTCACTCGGTATCTCGTGCCCCAAGCCTTTGTCCTTAGCTGCTTGGTAAGCACAACAGCCCATGGCGGCGAACTGCACGCCGGTGCCGACGTTGTTTAAAAAGAAACTGATTTGTTTATCGTTGACGCGGCTCGGCACTTTGCCGGCGATGAAGTCGCAAATTTCCGGATACTTCGACCAATCGCGCGGTTTTTCCCGGCGCACGCCGGGCATGTCGTCGTTGATTCCGGGCGGTTGATAGTGCTGGATGCCGCCGAAGTTGGTGTGGATTGCGATCGGATCGCACCTGTCCAAGACGGCGAGATCGGTTTCGAACTCACGGATCGAGTTGTAATGCATGCCCGGCTCGAGCCATTCGAGCTTGACGACGGGCCGCGATGAGTTGGTCGCGCTGCAAATAACGTCGACACCGCGCGTGGCTTCTTCGGCGCTTGCGACCGGTTCGCCGGCGACGCCGGTTTCTTTGGCCATTTCTTCGACGAAAGCCTTGCGATGCTCCGGGTTCGGGCTCCAGACTTTGACTTTTTTGATCGGCATGACGGCGGTCATGAAACGATAGTGCGCTTTGGCTTGGCCGCCGGAGCCGATGAGCCCCAACGTCTGTGAATTTTTGCGCGCCATGACTTTCATGCCGAGGGCGCTGGTGACACCAACGCGGGTTTGCTGGATCAAGCCGTCTGGCATGACCGCGAGCAGCTCACCAGTCTCGGAGCTAAATAATTGCACGAGCCCGACGAACAATCCTTTGCCGGCGAGGGGCAATTTCTCCAAGCGCACCGAGCCAAACTTTTCCTGCTCTTGCACGACGTCGGAAGTCACCCGCAATGCCAGCACGCCGTATTTTTCGACGCCGCCATCGACCGATTTGAAGCTGTAGGTTGCATTGGCCAACGAGTGGGCGAGATAGGAGTGGCTGGTCGGCCGGTTGACGGCGCGGCTGTTAGCCTGCTCGCGATAGGATTCCTCCATGATCGCAAGGCAGTCTTTGATGTTGAGACCCTTTTGGACGTCATCGTTGCTGAGAATAAGCGTCACAGATTCTCCCTTCGCCGGTCAATGATTATAGCGCTTGATCAGAAATTAATGTCGAGCCTTGGCAGCTTACTTCTTACCCAACTCCTTGAACGCTTCGTTCAAATAACTCATATCGACAAACTTAGACGCGTCCGGTACCGGCGTTTTGCTGCCGGTCTGTTCGTAGTAAGTGCGGATGTTGTGCTTCATGCCTTCCATGGTGGGCTCGCCGTCGTAGGGCCAGATGCGGTTTTGTGTGTAGTACTCCCAGCCTTTTAACGCGTGGGCGGGCTTGAGCTGGATTTCCTTCGACAGGAACTCGACCGTGGCGTCGCGGTTGTTGTGCATCCAGCGTAGCGATTGCACCATGCCTTTCATGAAGCGCACCATAAGCGGTCGGTTCTTCTCGGCCCAGGAGCGGCGCACGGCCAGCGCCGCGGATTGGAACTGCGGCACGAAGTCGAGCAGCCGGCCAATGGTGTTGAAACCTTGCTCTTCGGCGGCGAAGTTGAGCGGCACGGCCACGGTGGTCGCCGAGATTTGTCCGGATTGCATCGCTGCCAAATTCCCAGGCGAGCCGCCAGCGACAACGAGTATCCTGTAGTCGCGCGGATACTCCAAGCCTTTTTGCCGCATCGCTTCGCGGAAGGCAGTGACTGTGCCGCCAGTCAATGACGACGAGCCCACGGTTGTGCCGCGCAAATCTTCGAAGGTCTTGTATTTTTTGCCGGCAATGATGGCTGCCGTCAGACCATTGATCACGCCGCCGGTGATGATGAAGTCTAGGCCGCGGTCGCTCGATTCCATGAACGGCTCGGGCCCGCCGGAGCCGATATGAATCGATCCTGAAGCGAGAGCCTGGACGACCATCGGCATGCCGCGGAGAACCACGACTTGCACGTCCAACCCTTGCTGTTCGAAAAAGCCCTTTTTCCAGCCGACCCAGAGCGGGCTATAGCCGAGCGTCTTGCTCGATGGGCCGACGAAAATCTTGGGCTTGTCCTGCGCGAGCGCGCGCCCGCCGCAGAGCGCGACCAAGGCTATAACCAGCGCTAATAGTCTTTGTTTCATTGTTGACCTCACGGCGCGCGCTTTCCAGATTCCAAATTCCAGATTATTTAGGATCAGAAGTTCCGCCGATTTGAAATTTGTGATCTGTCACTTCTTTCGCGATTCCAGATTCCAAATTCCAGATTACAAATTGTTTCGGATTCGGAGTCCCCCTAATCTGGAATGTGGAATCTGTAATCTGGAATTTCTATTGCCAGAGCTTTTTGAAAAATCCTTCGCGCTCTAATTCTTCAACATAACGATTCTCGTAGAACGCCTTCAGCGGGGTCTTTTGCGCGACATTGGCATCGATCATGCGCGATGTCGCGAGTTGATCGACCATGAGCTGCATCGCCTCGGGCGGTGTTTTGAAGTCTTTGAAAAAGCTATCGATGCCCCAGCGGTAGCTCTCGTCGAGCGACTTGGCGTCGGTGACTTTGGTGTATTTGCTCAACGTCTTGAGCGCGAATTCTTTGTCGTCGTGCATGCGCTTCAAGCCCTCGGCGATGGACCTGATGAACCGTTTGACGACGTCTGGGTTCTTCTCCGCCCAGGTGCGTTTGGCCATCACGCCGTTCTCGGGAAAGCGCAGGTTCAACTCTTTCAGTTGCTTGGCGCCGACGATTTCGCGAAAGCCTTTTTCCCTGAGGATGATGTTATTGGGCGGATTAACCATGGCGCCTTCGACGTTGCCGGTCATGATCGCGGCCATGGATTCCGGGATCCCGCCAGTTTGAATGATCGTCACGTCGCCAACCCGCGCCCGGCGCAAGATCGAATCTGCGGTTAAGTGCGACACCGCGCCGATGCGGCTGACACCGACTTTTTTGCCGCGCAATTGCTGCAAGCTGGTGATCGACGGTTGCACATACATGGGCGTCGTGAACGTGTGGGTGATGCAGGCGACCGGGATGACATCGCCGCCTTGCAGGACGTTGGTAACAGCCGTCGGGCCCAAGCCGCCGGCCAGTTGATTTTCACCGGCGAGAATCGATTGCACCATGATCGGCGACGCGCCTTCGAAATACATGTCGACGTCGAGCCGGTTTTTTTCAAAGTAGCCGGCGTCTTTGGCGATAAACCAGAGAAAGCCGCTGGCGGAGAGCGGCGCGTAGGTGAAGCGAACTTTGTCGAGCTTCTCCGCCGCTGAAAGCGTTGCCGTCGACACAAAGACGAAAACGAGAGCGATCGCCAGTTTCATTAAACTATGGCCCATGCGGATCTCCTTCGCTAATGATTGTCCGGTCCATTTATTCGAGAGCGCGTGGCGCTGTCAATCCGTGCGGCGATTTTGTCAGCGAACGTATTGACTAAATCGCTTTCGTTGATTATAGAGCACAACGCTTTGTGAAGGAGAACTCTATGAGATTGCTGGGCATCGTGATGCTATGGCTATTGACCTTGGGTGTGCCGCTGCAGGCGCAGACACCTTATTATCAGGGCAAGACGGTGCGGCTCATCGTGAGCAGCTCGGCGGGCAGCAACTACGACATGTATGGCCGCCTGGTCGCGAGCTACATCGGCAAACACATTCCTGGGAAGCC
Organism: Deltaproteobacteria bacterium; assembly: GCA_016874755.1. Classification (NCBI taxonomy): domain Bacteria; kingdom Pseudomonadati; phylum Myxococcota; class Myxococcia; species Deltaproteobacteria bacterium. The sequence goes on from VGTH01000010.1 coordinate 9,154, forward strand.
GGAAGTCGTGGTGCAGAACATGCCCGGCGGCGGCAATCTGATCGGCGCCAACTATGTCTACGCGGTTTCGAAGCCGGACGGCCTGACATTCGCGACCATCAATCCGGCGCTTTATTTCAACCAACTGGCGGGCAGCAAAGACATTCAATTTGACTGGGCGAAATACGTCTACATTGGCAGCCCGGACCGCTCGGAAGATTTGATGTGCATGCGCAGCGACTCACCGTTCAAAACCATCCACGATGTGAAAAAAGCCGCGGAGGGACCCAAGTGTGCGGCTACGGGCACCGGCACCACGGGGCATTATCTGCCGACGCTGTTGAACGACGCCATCGGCACGAAATTTAACGTTGTCTCGGGCTACCCTGGCGGCCCAGAGATGGACTTGGCGGCGGAGCGCAACGAGGTACAGTGCCGGGCGTTTACCGTTGCCGGCTGGTTTGCCGGCGATCTCTACGCGAGCTGGCGCAGCAAGGGTTTCGCCCACGTGGTGGTGCAGAGCAGCCGCAAGCGCGACTCGCGATTGGCCAATGTGCCGACGCTTTTTGAAATTCTCGACGAATACAAAGCGCCGGACGTGATGAAGCGACTGGCCAACCTGGTCACCGCCTCCAACTTCTTTGGCCGGCCCTACGTCATGCCCCCGGCGACGCCCGTCGAATACATCAAGATCATGCGCGAAGCGATGGCAAAAACTCTCAGCGACCCAGAGCTCCTCGCCGAAGCCAAGCGGCGCAAAATCGATATCGAGCATACCCCCGGCGAAGAGCTGGAAAGACTCGCCAAGGAAGTGATCATCAAGGACGCCGAGCTGATCGACCGGATGAAGAAGTTGTTGGGGAAGTAGAAGAGAGTGACGGCGCGGCTACGCTACTTTCTTAAGAGGGCGAATCTTTCGGATGACGCGTTTACCAAGTTTATCCTCGGCAACATCTATGTCGTAACGATTTTGCAATTTAAGCCAATAACGAGGGTCTTGGCTAAAATAGCGGCCAAGTCGTAAAGCAAGCTCCGCAGTTTTGGGGCGCGCTCCATTGACAAGGCGGCTAATTAACATGGCCTTGACATTAATGTCCCGAGACAAACGAGATTGAGAGAACCTCAATTCGCGAAGTATCTCGTTCAAATACAAGCCTGGATGCATGGGTTTGATCTTCACGGCAATCCCGCTTTGGTTATACAATCGTCACAGCCGTAGATCGCTACCAGCAGCAAAAAAATGGAAGGGATAAAAGAGTAGCGAGAAGCAAAAACGCGCAGCGATTTCATGATAACTGAGAAAACAGCCATCCCTCCTGGTGTTTTTGATTTTGGGTGGGCCGCATCTTTCTGTCAACACCCAAACAAGTTTGACTTGCTCCATTAACCTGCGGTAACTCTGGGCGCGTCACGGAGGGGAGCATGGAGTACGTTCAATTTGGTTCCACCGAATTCAAAGTTTCACGCCTGGCGTTGGGTTGCATGAGCATGTCGGGCGCCTATGGGCCGGCGGACGATAACGAATCGATCGCGACGCTGCACAAGGCGTGGGATCTTGGCATCAACTTCATTGACACTTCGGCGAGCTACGGGCAGGGGCACAATCACGAGTTGATCAAAAAAGCGCTGGTGGGACGGCGCGAGCGCATCGTGATTCACTCGAAATCCGGCAGCCCGCGCACGCCCGACGCCACGGGCAATCGGAGCGGCAGCACGCCGGAATATTTGACGCAGAATTGCGAGCAGAGCGTGAAGCGGCTGGGTGTCGACGCGTTGGATGTTTTCTGCATGTCGCGCGTTGATCCCGATATACCCGTCGAAGAATCGGTGGGGGCCATGGCGAAACTGGTCGAGCGTGGACTGACGCGCTACATCGGGTTGTCGGAAGCGAGCGCCAACTCGATTCGGCGCGCGCGCAAGGTCCATCCGATCGTCTCGTTGCAGATGGAGTATTCGCTCTGGTCGCGCGATCCGGAGGGCGGCAACATTCAAGCTTGCCGCGAGTTCAATATGGGCTTCATGGCGTACTCGCCGCTGGGACGTGGCTTTTTCGGCGGCTTAGTACACAACGCCAAAGACATGAGCGACGGCGATGGGCGCATCAATCACCCGCGTTTTCAGGGTGAGAATCTCGCTAAGAATCTGGCGCTGCTCGCGCGGTTCGAGGAGATCGCGCGGGAAAAGAAATGCACTCCGGCGCAGTTGGCATTGGCATGGCTGATGGCGCAGGGCCCGGGCATCATTCCGATTCCCAGCAATAAGTCGCGCGGGCATTTGGAAGAGAACATCGAAGCGACGGAAATTAAACTGAGCCAGGAAGACTTGGCGCGGCTCGATAATATTTTTCCCCAGGGCGCCGCGGCGGGGCCGCGGACGAAGGATATGCACAGGGTAAACGTTTAGTGTTTAGCGTTTAGGGTCTAGGGTCTGGCGTTGAATCCAGACCCGGAAACGCTAGACGCCAAACGCTAGACGCTAGACACGCAAAACAATTCGGAGGTTCCATGCGAGAGGTAACACTAGTTGTCGGTACCATCGGTCAGAGCATCATGCGCAGTGAAGACAACGGTCAGACCTGGGCGCGCATTGGGCCGCGGCGTGGGTTTGCCTATGAAGCGTCGGTGCGCTGCATCGCGATGCATCCGAAGCAGCACAACATTCTTTTCGCTTCCACGGAGAAAGGGATTTACCGTAGCGAGGATCGCGGTGCCAATTGGCAATATGTCGACTCGGCGCTCAACGGCCTCTATGTCTGGGTGCTCGCGTTCGATCCGGTCAATCCGAACAACATGTTCGCCGGCACCGGCACGCCGACGCCTGGGATGATCTTCCGCTCGAAGGACGGCGGGCGCACGTGGGAGAAGCGGCCGGTGGAAGTGGCGAAGGAGTGCGAGGCCGTCGGCACGCCGCGCTTTACCGGGATCGTTGTCGACCCGACCGAGCCCAATCAAGTTTGGGCCGGTCTCGAAGTCGACGGCGCGCGCCACAGCAGCGACGCCGGCGATACCTGGGAAATCGTCGAAGTAACCGGGCGGCGCGACATTCATAACGTCGCCGTGACCGCGGGTCCGCCGCGCACGGCGTTTATCATGGCCAATCGCGAGATCTACGCGAGCACGGACAATGGCACGAGTTGGGAGCCGCGCGATATGCAGAAGTGTCTGCCGTGGGACTATCCAAGGAAAGAAAACTATCTGCGCGGCATCGCCGTCGACCCGGCCAACCCGAAGAGAGTTTTTCTTAGCTTCGGCGACTTCACGCCAGGCACTTCGGGTGCCATCGCCGTGAGCGACGATTTTTGTAAGAGCTGGAAGCTGATGCCACTGCCGCAGGAACCCAACTCGTCCATGTGGCTGTTCGGCACCAATTCAGACGACCCCCATGTGATGTTTACGGCGAGCCGGTATGGTTACCTGTATCGCACTGATGATGGCGGCAAGTCGTGGGTGAAGTTAAGAAGGGAGCTAAGTGAAATTGCGGCGGTGTGCTGGTTGCCGAATTAGCTTCGGATAATACTCACCACGAAGACACGACGGACACGAAGTTCGGAGAAGAATATTCACTTTTCTTACCTTCGTGCTCTTCGTGCCTTCGTGCTCTGCGCGCTCCGCGCCTCTGCGCGAGCCAATTCTTTACTTATATAACTCTTTCAAAATTTCGCTTTTTTCGATCCTGTCCAAAAACCTTATGTCGCCGAAAACGGAAATTCCGGAGGTTGCTTCCGAGTGCATTTGTTTCCGTTTTCCGTGTTTCCGCTTTCCGCGTTTTGGCTTTCATACTTGCGGCTTCTTCTTCTCCCACCACTTGGTCTCCGCTTCGTAGGCGTATGCCGCGGCGTACAATAATTCTTCTTCAAACGGCCGACCCGCTATTTGCAGCGCTACCGGCAACCCCGCCGGTTCGGTGGAGAAACCCGCCGGAACGACGAGCGCCGGATAACCGCAGACGTTCCAGGGGCGGCTGAAATTCTGTTTCGATTTGTCTTGGCCGCCCGGCAGTACTGGGCGGCCTGGGGTTAGAATAATATCGACGCTGTTGTGCAGCTCGGCCATTTCACGGATGAAAACTTTGCGCACGCGCTGGGCGCGCAGGTAGTGAACCGCTGGGATTAAAGAACCGGCTTCGACGTCGCGCCGCACGTTGCTCTTGCCATATTGCTCCTGGTTGTTGGTCAGAAAGGGTTCGTGGTACGCCGCCGCCTCGGAGATGCGGATAATGCGCTGAGCTTGATCGATGACTTCCATGGTCGGCGGCAGATCGACTTCGTTGACCACCGCGCCGAGCTTTTTGAAAACTTCGATGCCATCGCGATAGCCGCGCATGACGTTGGCATCGTAGCCCTCGAACCAGTTGGCTTTGGGAATGCCGATGCGCGCACCTTTGACGCCGCGCTTGAGCGCGCGGGTGTAATCGGGTACCGGCGCGTCCGATGATGTCTCGTCGGCTGGGTCATAGCCGGCGAGGGCATTCAACATGATCGCGTTGTCTTCCACCGTGCGGGTCATCGGGCCGACGCGGTCGAGCGACCAGCTGATCACCGCGATGCCGCGGCGGCTGACGCGGCCGTAGGTCGCCATCATGCCGACCACGCCGTTGGCAACGGCCGGGCCGCGGATGGAGCCCGAAGTGTCGCCGCCGGTTGCCATTGGCAACTCTCCAGCGGCTAGGGCGGCGCCGGAGCCGCCGCTCGATCCAGCGGGGGAGCGTTTCAAGTCCCACGGGTTATTGGTGCCTGGCGTTTCACCGCCGAAGGAAAACTCCGGCAGGTTCAACTTACCGAGCAAGATCGCGCCGGCATTTTTTAGCCGGGTGACCACGGTGGCGTCAAAGTCGGGCACAAAGTTGGCGAGCACTGGCGTGGCGACGGTGGTCTTGATGCCTTTAGTATAGTGCGTGTCTTTGACGCCGAAGGGAATGCCGTGCAGCGGGCCGCGGTATTTGCCGCCCATGATTTCCTTTTCCGCCGTTTTCGCAGCGGCCAGCGCTTCTTCTCTCGTGACGGTGATGAACGCATGAACTTTCGGCTCGACGTCGTCGATGCGTTTCAACAGCGCCTCGGTGTACTCCACCGGCGAGAGCTTGCGCGCGCGAATGAGCTTTGCCGCTTCGGTCAGCGTGAGATAATGCAATTCGCTTTTGCCGTTTGGGTTTTTACTTTGAGCCATAATTCCTCGTGCAATGGACAGCGCGGCTACGCCAGCCGCGGAGCTGTGTAGGAAATGCCGCCTGGTAATCGCCATATATCAAACCCTGCCTTTCGGCGTTGCTTTTTTCTGTAGCCGCAGGATCATTGCCGGTTCGTCTTCGACGGCGAGTTTCACGGAGCGAATCGTATCGTAGTCGCCCATATAGGCCTTGAACGCCGGCAAATCGCGCTCGATTCGCTCAGCGCTCAGGTTGACGCCGGAAAACTTGGCCATGACTTTCATCGCTTCCTTCAACTCGTCGTCGGACATTCCTTTGTGCATGGGTAACCTCCACTGCAGGCTTGATGGCGGCGAGTGTATGACAGGCGTTTCGGTGGAATCAAGACAATCGTGGCTCTCTCGATTCTTCCCTGGATTCCGTGGTAAACACCGTCAAGCCATTCAGTTGAGGTGGAATATTAAGGTGTCAAGAACTGACTCAAGAAGCATGTGCAAACAGAAGCACGATTCGGAGCGTGTCGCACGTGGGTCTTCACTTCCTCTCCCTCTGGGAGAGGATAGAGGTGAGGGCACGTTGTGGCATGATCTTGTCAAGCTTCGACGCGCCCTCACCCTAACCCTCTCCCGGAGGGAGAGGGCATCAAATCCCTTTGGTTTCGCACTAGCCGTTCTGGTAGCGGGGGTTCTGTTGCCAGTGACCGTCACTGCGCAGATGAAGGCCCGCGTGGCCTGGACGTCATTTGCCAGCAACATGAGCGGTACCTGGGTGGCGCAGGAAGAAGGTTTATTCAGAAAAAATGGCGTCGAGGTCGAGTTGGTGCACATTCCGTCGACGTCGCGGGCGATTCAGGTCATGCTCGCCGGCGAGCTGCAATATTCCTACATGGACGGACGCAACTCGGTGACCGCGGCGCTGAAGGGCGCCGACGTCGCGATCATCGCGGGGGTTGCCAATCGCCTGGTGTTCTCTTTCATGGCACGGCCCGAGATCAAAAGCTTCGAGCAGATGCGCGGCAAAAAGATCGGTATTACCCGCCTGGGCTCGTCGACCCACAGCGTGACGCTATGGGTGATGAACAAGATGGGCTTCAAGCCGGAAGAATATCAGATGCTGCAGCTAGTCGACGTGCCGAATATTTTTACCGCTATCGTCGCCGGCCAGGTGGACGCCGGGGCGCTCTCGCCGCCGACCAATTTTCGTGCCCGCAAGGCCGGGCTGACGGAGTTGATGGATATCACCAAAGAAGGTCCGGAATATGTCTCGGTCGCCATCGGCTCGACGCGCTCGCATATCAAAGCCAACGAAGAGATGACGCGCCGCTTGGTGCGCGGCTATAGTGAAGGCGTGCAGCTGCTCAAAGCCAACAAAGCGGCGGGGATTCGCGCGATCCAAAAATACGCGCGCATTAAAGAGCCGGAAATTCTCGAAGCGACCTACGGCGAAGCAAGGGCTTATATCGAGAGTGTGCCGTACGTCACGCGCAAGGGGATGGAGACGATTATTTCCGAATTGGTACCGACGGAGCCGAAGGCGAAGACGGCCAAGCCGGATGACTTTCTCGATACGCGTTTCGTCGCGCAGTTGGAAAAGGAAGGGTTTTACAAAGCGGCGAAGTGAAGAGCTGCGGAATGTCTCGCGCAGGGGCGGGGAGGGCGCAGAGTTCGGATAATAAACTATCACCACGAAGACACGAAGAGCACGAAGGTAAGAGAAACAAAGTCTATAACCTTCCATTCCGAACTTCGTGCCTTCGTGGTGCAATATTTTTGAGAGGAACGCACTATGCCTAACGTAAAACTGTCCAGCGGATGCGATCTCTACTACGAAACCCACGGCCAAGGTGAGCCGCTGATTTTTGTGCCGTCGACGGCGTACTCCGGCGAAGTTTGGAAGCCGTGGCAGATGCCGCTGGCCAAAGATATACAGCTCGTCTTTCACGATCCGCGCGGCTGCGGACGCTCGGTGCCGACGCAGGAAGTTTATACCATCGAGCAGATGGCGCTCGATATCGTCGCGCTGATGGATCATTTGAAAATGCCGTCGGCCCATTTTATCGGCCACTCCATGGGCGGGCGCATCGCGCTCTCGCTGGCGCAGAATTTCCCGGGCAAGGTGAAAAGCTTGATCATGGCGGCAAGCGGCTCGGGGACGGCGGGGCGCGCCGGATCGGACTGCGTGCCGGGTTTGCCGCATCGTTTAGTCTACGACATGGTGGCGATGGGCTTTGAGAAGTTTATCTACGACGAGATCGTCGAGTCGGACACGTTTTTCACCAAAGACTTTCGCGACAAGCACCGCGATAAAGTCGAAGAGTTTTTCAAGGTCGCCTGGGCGACCCATGCCAAGCTCGATCCGTTCATCTGGCTCTGCATCGCCCGCCATACATTCGAAGGAACGCACCGTCTAGGCGACGTGCAGGCGCCGACGCTGGTGCTCATCGGCGAGGCCGACACGGTCGGCAGCAATCACATCGCGCAGGCAAAAGTTCTGATGGATCGGATCAAGGGCGCCGAGATGAAAGTTCTCAAAGGCCAGTCGCATGGATTTTTCTGGCAAGCACCGGAGGAAACCAATCAAGTGATCCTCGATTGGGTAAAAAGGCACAGCGGCTGATGCGGAAGCCTGTGAAAGGCGCAGCGTATTTCTTAGTAGGCTTTGTCGTGTGCTTGTCCGCGATCCCGTGTCGCGCGGCGGAGTCCAAACCCGGCTGGCAAGCCGAATGGGAGCGCACTGTCAAGGCCGCGGAGGCTGAAGGGCAGCTCACGATTTACATCGCAGGCTACGCCGCGGTCGTCGAAGCGGGCGTGTTTCAAAAGGCCTTTCCCAAAATCAAAGTTACGCTGGTTCCGGGTATCGGCACGCAGCTTGCGCCGCGTATCGTCGCTGAGCGGCGCGCGGAGAAGTTTCTTGCCGACGTCTACAGCGGCGGTGGCACGTCGCTATATCAGGTGCTTTACTTGGGCAAGATGCTCGATCCGCTCCGCCCCGCGCTGATGCTTCCTGAAGTTACGGACGCATCGAAGTGGTGGGAGGGCCGGCACAAGTACGTCGACAAGGAAGCCAGCTACATGTTTGTCTACGAGGGCAACGTCTCCTCGGGCGGTTCGCCGGCATACAATACACAGCTCATCAACCCGAAAGACTTTCGCTCCTACTGGGACTTTCTCAATCCTAAACTCAAAGGCAAGGTTGGTGCCATCGATATTCGCAGACTTCGCGGGGTTGGCCCGACGATCCAGTATATGTACTATCATCCTGATATCGGGCCGGAGTTTTTCCGGCGATTCTATGGCGAGATGGACGTGCAGATGAGCGGCGACTTCCGCCAGGCGATGGATTGGCTGGCCAATGGCAAAGTCGCCGCGCTGCTGCCGATGCAAAGCTCGCCAACCGCGAAGGCGAAAACCCAGGGCTTGCCGGTGGACGAATTCGAGGCCTACCATTTCAAAGAGGGCGTGAATATTTCATCCTCCTACGGCCAAGTCGCATTGGTGAACCGCGCGCCGCATCCCAACGCGGCTAAGGTCTTCGTCAATTGGTTGCTTTCGCGCGAAGGCCAGATGACATTACAAAAAGTGATGAGCGCGCCCGGCGATCCGAAAAACTCGCGGCGCATCGACGTTCCCAAGGACCACAATACGCCGACGGAGCGGCGCCGCGACGGCATGAAGTATTTTGACATCGATGACCCTGAGACCAAGGATATTAATCCGGCGGTCAAGTTGATCGATGGAGTGCTTAGCGGAAAAAGGCAATCGTCATAGTGTGTAGAGGCAACCCTATGTGGTTGCCCTGATTTTAAGGGGAGTGTCCATGCTAACTGCTGAAGAAAATGATTTCATGACTAGAGTGGGGCCTGGCACGCCCGCGGGTGAGTTGCTGCGCCGCTACTGGCATCCCATTTCGATTGCGGCGGATTTGACGCCGGAAAATCCGCGCAAGTTTGTAAGGATACTTGGTGAAGATCTAGTTCTATTTGTCACACCGAAGGGCGAGGCCGGGCTGCTGCACGACCGCTGCGCTCATCGCGGTGTATCGCTTTCCTACGGCCGTGTCGAAGAACGCGGCATCTCCTGCGCTTATCATGGATGGCTCTACGATACTCAGGGCAACTGTCTTGAGACACCCGCGGAGCCGGCGGACAGCAAATTTTGCCTGACCGTAAAACAAAAAGCCTATCCGGTGAAAAAGCACTGTGGGCTCTACTGGGCGTATATGGGACCGCTGCCGGCGCCGGAGATCCCCAAATGGGATGTTTGGGCGCGCACCGACGGCTGGCACTGGCTGCGCGCGCTGCCGCAGCTCGACTGCAACTGGCTGCAGGCGATGGAGAACTCCGTCGACACGGCGCATCTGCATATCCTCCATCAAGAATTGGTGACCGACGGGTTCAAAGTCACCAGTACAACGCGGGGGACCATCGACAATTTAGTGAAATATGAGATGGACGAGTTCGAGCACGGCATCATCAAGCGGCGCGTCTTTCGCGACGGCAAGGTTGAAGAACATCCGCTGTTGTTTCCCACTTGGCTGCGGCAAGCCAATCGCACGCAGATCCGTGTGCCCATCGACGACACGCACACCTACGTTGTCTACGTGCACTTTGTCCCGAATTCCGCTGAGCCTCCTCCTGCCAACGGCGAAGTGCCGGTGAACTACCGTAAACCGTTTAAGAACCCGCCGGAGCGAAGCCATCCGTTTGCACGCCATCGGCTGGACGAAGTTGATGCGCAGGACTTCATGGCGTGGGAAACTCAAGGGCCGATTCACGACCGTACCAACGAGCGACTTACTGGGTCGGACCGCGGCATCGTCCTGTACCGCGAGATTCTCACGCGCGAGATCAAGAAAGTGCAGCAGGGGCTCGATCCGATAAACGTCTTTCGCGATCCGAACTTGCCGATCATCGATACTCACTTGGAAGAGTCGGTGAAGGTCGGTAGAGCGGGAGGCTTCGCGCATATCTTGCCACCGAAGGCGTCGTAAGAATTCGGGTTCGGAGAAAGCTCAGGTCGTTGGTACCGGAGGACAGACGTGAAACGAAAAGTTTTCTTAGTTGTGATGTTTTCTGTTCTGGGTTTCGCTGCCCTCGCGATGGCCGCTGAGTCGAAACCCGCCTGGCAGCGCGAGTGGGAGAAGATTCTCGACGGGGCCAAGAGAGAAGGTGAGGTCCGGTTGTGGGGTGAGCAGGAGATCACCCATCCGGACATTATTGCTGCCTTCAATAAAGAATATCCTTTCATAAAAGCAATCACTGTCAGCGGGCGAGTTGGCGATTTGATGCCGCGCATCATCGCCGAGCGGCGCGCGGGAAAATTTCTTGCCGACATTTATAGCGGCGGTTTGGGCGGCCGGTCATTCTATGACTTTCACAAAGCAGGTGTGCTTGATCCCTTGAAACCGGTTCTCTTGTTGCCAGAGGTCACGGACGCGTCGAAGTGGTTAAACGGTGAGCATTATTATGCGGACAGCGACAAGCAGTTCGTGTTCATGTACGAGGGCAGCGTCGCCGGCAATGGGCTGCATCAGAACACGGGACTTGTCGACATCAAAGAGTTCAAATCCTACTGGGATCTTCTCAATCCCAAGTGGAAAGGCAAGATTCTCCTCTTCGAGCGGCCCGGCGTCGGCTCGCCGAGCGTGATTCGGTTTTACCATCATGCACAGCTCGGGCCGGAGTTTGTCCGCCGCTTGTTCACTGAGATGGATGTCACCGTGTCGCAGGACCGGCGCCAGTCGAGCGACTGGCTCGCGGCGGGAAAGTATCCCATTTGCATCGACTGCGGCGATACGGACCGAGCGAAGCAGCAGGGCTTGCCGGTGGACGAGTTTCCGCATTCGGCACTGAAAGAAGCCAGCTTCGAAGTCAGCACCAGCGGCAACAGCGGCATTGCGCTGATCAATCAGGCGACTCATCCCAACGCCGCCAAAGTTTTTATCAATTGGTTTCTCTCTCGCGCCGGGCAGACGGCGTGGCAAGCGACGATGAACGGCAAAGTTCAAGAGCCGTCCGATTCAATGCGCGTGGATATTTCCAAGGACAACGTTTCGGCGCCGGCCAAGCGTGAAGAGGGCAGGAAATATCGCGTGACGGGTTTTCTCGAACCCGACGCGCCGACGAAGCTATTCAGAGAATTAACGAAAAAAAAGTAAAACCGTGAGGCGTAAGGGGTGAAGCGTGAGGCGTCTGGAAAAACTCCCTTACCCCATAAGAATTGGATTTGGAGGTCCCATGACCACAGCTAACTACGAACCCATCGAGATCAACGCCTTTTTCCGCTCCCACACCCATCTCCCCCTTTGGGAGGTGATCGAGCAGGCGGGGTTTTGGAAGCAAGTGGGCATCAAAGTCAATTGGCGCTTTTGCGACAGCTCGGAGGAGGCGGAGACGGCGCTATTCAGCGGCCAGATCGATCTGATCTCCGGCAATCATATTTCTCCTTATGCACTGGTTGCCAAGGGCAAACCGATCGTGTCGCTGGCTTCGCCGACCAACGGCGTGAATGACACCGTGGTTTCGCGTGAGCCGATCAAATCGCTGGCGGAGATTCGCGGCAAAAGAGTGGTCGATACAACCATTCTCGACAACGGCGGTGGCTACAATCACATCCGCGGCAATCACATGCTTTACATTCTCGAAGCAGGTTTGGAATTGATCGACGTCAAATGGATCGAAATCACCGACCGGATGTCGAGCGAGTTTCGCGTCCAACAATATGAAGCGATGAAGGCGGGCGAGGGCGACGTGACCCTGGTGACCGGGGACACCAAGCGCTATCAAGATGCGGGCTTTCATATTTTGCAGTTGCCGCGGCTGCCGATGATCAATGGGCCGACGTTGACGACGACGATGACCGCGATCAACAAACATGATCGCTTCGGCGAGCGGTTGGTGTTAGCGCAAGTCCTGGGTATCCACTACGGCCGCACGCACAAGGACGAGACTGAAAAGATGCTCGATGGGCTGAAGAAGCGCGAACCGGAGGCGCGCACCGTGTCGTACAACGGCGTTGCCAAATTGGCGATGAAACCCTACCCGGACATTCAGGCGGTGATGAATGCGTATCGCTTGTGTTGTCTGAAGGATCCCAAGGCAAAAGAGTTAAGCCCGATGTCGATGTGGGATCTGCACTATTTACGCCAGTTAGATCACTCGGGGTTTATTGATGGGCTGTATGGGAACAAATAAGTTGTGGAAGTGAAATAGTGTCATCCCGAGCGATGAGCGACGGATCTCGCCGGCGACGAAGAAGAGATTCCTCGGCCTCGCTTCGGAATGACAGAAGGGGCGGCGTGATGAATTCTTTGTTAACATTGCTACTGGCGGTCACCTTTTGTTGTCCAGTCACTATCGGCTTCGCTGCCCAACCCAAAGCCAACTGGCAGCAGGAGTGGGACAAGACCGTCGAAGCGGCGAAGAAAGAAGGCGCGCTGTCGCTCTATCTGTACCAAGGCGAGGGCGAGTTTGGCGCGCTGGTGCAGCAGTTTCAAAAAAAATATCCCGAGATCAACGTGTCCCTCACGCCTGGGCGCGGCAATACCTTGGCGCCGAAAATTATGGCGGAGCGGCGCGCCGGGAAGTATCTCGTCGACGCCTACATGGCCGGCGCGACCACCGCCTATGAAGTATTTTACCGGGCGAAAATTCTAAACAGCGTGCGCGACGCGCTGATCCTTCCCGAAGTCATCGACGAGTCTAAGTGGTGGCTGGGACAGCATCACTACATCGACGCCGAGAGCCGCTACATCTTTGTCTATCTCGGCAACGTCGGCGAGTACGTTTCCTACAACACGAAGTCGGTGGAGTCCGGTGAGATTCGCTCCTACTGGGATTTTCTTCAGCCTAAATGGAAAGGGAAAATTCTGTCGCGCGATCCGAAAATCTCCGGGAGCCAACGCATCGGTCTGCGCGGCTTTTATCATACGCCCGAGTTGGGCGCCGAGTTCATTCGCCGTCTTTACGGCGAGATGGACGTGACTTTGACTCAGGAAATCCGCCAGGCGACCGATTGGCTGGCGCATGGGAAATTTGCCATCTGCTTTTTTTGCTCCGAGATCTTGAAAATCAAAGCTCAAGGGCTGCCCGTCGATGAGTTTCGCACCGCGCAGTGGAAGGAAAGCCGGGTGATCTCTGCCGGCAACATGGGGTCGATCGCACTCCTCCCCCAGCCGCCGCATCCGAACGCGGCAAAGGTATTCGCCAATTGGCTGCTGTCGCGCGAGGGGCAAACCGCGCTGATGCGCACGGCCAACACGCCGAGCAATTCCGAGGAGTCGCTGCGCAACGATATCTCCAAAGAAATGGTGCGCAGCGAGGTACGGCGCGTCGAGGGCGTGAAGTATCTGCTGGTGGACAAGCCGGAATACATCGACATGGCGCCGATCTATGACATCGTCGAAAAAGCGACGGCGGGGAAGAGGAAGTAGGAAGGATGAGGGATGAAGGATGAAAGCGGAAAACGGAAAGCGGGAATTTCGGAAAGAGATTTTCTCTCGCAAAGGCGCAACCAGCTGGATTGGGTCGAGGATGGAGGATAGAGGATAGAGGATAGAGGATAGAGGATAGAGGATAGACCTCCATCCTCAATCATCGATCCGCTATCGTTGTTTTCGTCGAGACGGAGGCGATCATGGGCCGGGCAACCGCAAACTTCTGGGATAGAAAATCGCCCTATGAACATTGGATCGAGTCCACCGGTGTGCCGATTCATCGCGGCTACTACATCGAGGATTGCCGCACGGCGGAGTTGGGCCACTGGGCCGAGCGCGAGTGCGACGCGGCGTTTATCCAGCTCGTCGGCCAGGAAGGCGTTACCGGCGCCTATGTGACGGAGATTCCGCCTGGAAGAACGCTGCCGTCTTTTCGCGTTGCCGTTGATGAAGTTGTCTATGTGCTCCAAGGGCGCGGCGTCGCGAGCATCTGGGCGGGAAACCGTGACAAGAAGATTTTCGAGTGGCAAAGCCATGCGATGTTTTTGATTCCGGGCAACTATCATTGCCAATTGTCCAACATGCAGGGCGACCAATCGGTGAAGCTGCTCCATTGCAGCTACTTGCCGTTGGCGATGTCGGTGATGCCTGACCCAGAATACTTTTTCAACAATCCGCTGGTCGACTACGATCTGCTCTACGGCGAAGGGGCGCGCGATGTCTACTCCGAAGCGAAGGTAGTTCGGCATAGCGAGCCGGGCACCGCGCGCGACGGGCGCAACATATGGTTTGGCAATTTCTTCGCCGATATGACGGCGTGGGACAGGCTCGATCACTTCGAGCGGCGCGGCGCCGGCGGCCACGTCGTGTGGGTCGGTTTTCCCAGCTCGCCGCTCTCGGCGCACATGTCGGTGTTTCCGGCGCAGACCTACAAAAAGGGCCACCGCCATGGCCCCGGTTATTTGATCATCATTCCGGTCGGTGAAGGCTACTCGATCATGTGGCCCGAGGGCGGCGAGAAAGTTATTATTCCCTGGCATGAAGCAAGTCTCTTCGTGCCGCCAAACCGGTGGTTTCACCAGCACTTCAATCTTGGCAACGCGCCGGCGCGGTATCTGGCGATCCATCCGCCGCGCGGATTAAATGGCATCAGTGAAAAGATTGAAGATCGCGCGCGCGACCAGATTGAATACACCGACGAAGACCCAATGATTCGGCAGAAGTTCGAAGCGGAGCTGGCACGAAAGGGGTTGAAGTCGGTGATGCCGGAGGCAGCGTATCGGGATCGTGATTATGCTTGGAACTATTCACAAAAGTGAGCTGACAAAGGCTAATGACAGCGGAGAGTCCTCCGAGCCTCCTCTCCCTCTGGGAGAGGATTGAGGTGAGGGCGTTTTGTGGTAGTAACTTGCTACCGTGTGTGCCCTCACCCTAACCCTCTCCCAAAGGGCGAGGGAATCGGAACAGAAGCGAAGGAGAGAGAAAGTTGAACGGGAAAACGAAAATTATCACGTTTGTAATATTGGCAGCGCTGCTGCTTGTCACTCATGATGCACTTGCAGCCCAGGCGAAGCCCGCTTGGCAGGTGGAGTGGGAAAAGATTCTCGAAGCGGCAAAGAAAGAAGGGCAGCTATCGATCTACATCAGCGGCTACGAAGAGATCTTGCCGGAGTTTCAGAAAGAATATCCGGAGATCAAGGTCAATCCGATAACCGGCCGCGGCTCGCAGATCGGCCAGCGGCTGATCGCCGAGCGGCGCGCGGAGAAATTTCTCGCGGACATCGTCAGCTCCGGCGGCGTGACGACTTACCAGCAGCTCTTTCCGGCGAGAGTTTTCGACCCGATCAAACCGGCGCTGCTTCTGCCTGAGATCAACGACGTTTCCAAATGGTACCTCGGCAAGCATCACTACGCCGATCCGGAGAACCAATACATTTTCAGTTATGTCGCTTCGGCCACCTACGGCTCAGTGAGCTACAACACTAAGCTGGTCAACGGGAAGGATTTCAAGTCTTATTGGGATCTGCTCAATCCCAAATGGAAGGGCAAAATCATTTCGCGCGATATTCGCGTCTCAGGACCGGGCTCGGGCAACGCGCGGCTGTTTTACCATTTGCCGGATGTCGGGCCGTCGTTCATCAAGAAGCTTTACGGCGAGATGGACGTGACGCTATTTCGCGACTACCGCCAGGGGACCGACTGGCTTGCCGTTGGCAAGGCTTCGATTTGCTTTTTCTGCGAGGTCGACGTCTCAAAGCAGCAAGGGTTGCCCGTGGACTCCTTCGGGCCAGGTGTATTCAAGGAGGGCGCCGGCTTGGTGCAGCAGTTCGGCACGCTCGGCCTGGTCAATCGCGCGCCCCATCCCAACGCAGCCAAGGTCTACATTAACTGGCTGCTTTCGCGCAAAGGGCAGATGGCGCTCCAAAAGAGCATGAACGGCACCGAGAATCCCGCCGACTCGCTGCGCATCGATATTCCCAAGGACGACGTCCATCCACTCAGCCGGCGCGTCGAAGGCGTGAAATATCTGGACACGAGCAAGCCCGAGTGGCAGGACATGAAGCCGATCCTCGAAGTCATGAACGAGGCGCTCAAATCCGCCGGAAAAAATTGAAAATGGATAATGGAAAATTGAAAATGTTTGGATTCAAGAACGAACAACACATTCGCCCGTTTGTCTTCGAGTCTGCTCTGCGGATTTGTTCCTTCCCCCTTGACGGGGGAAGGTTAGGATAGGGGTGACGCTCGCGTGGTACGAACGACCGGTAGAGTAGGTTCATGTCTCGTAATTCTCTTTCTTGGTCTTGCGGTTCAATCTTTTGCAGCGCAGGCGAAGCCAGCTTGGCAGCTGGACTGGGAAAAGACTCTCGAAGCTGCAAAGAAGGAAGGCCAAGTTTCGATCTACATCAGCGGCTATGATTCGATCCTCCCTGACTTCGAGAAGGAATATCCTGAGATCAAAGTAAACGCCGTCACCGGGCGGGGCAATGTGCTCGGGCCGCGTTTATTGGCCGAGCGGCGCGCTGAGAAGTTTCTTGCCGACGTGTCTAGCACAGGAACTAATCCCAACTACCAGCAATTCTATCTCGCCAAGGCGCTCGACCCGGTCAAACCGGCGCTGATCTTACCGGAGGTGCTCGACCCATCGAAGTGGTATTTGAAAAAACACCAGTACTCCGATCCGGAAAATCAGTACGTCTTCAACTACGTCGGTTCGGCGACCTACGGCGCGATTCACTACAACACAAAACTCGTCGACGCGAAGGAGGTTAAATCCTACTGGGATCTTTTGAATCCCAAATGGAAGGGCAAGATCACCATGCGCGACATGCGTGAAGCCGGCCGGGCGCCGGGAACATGCGATTCTTTTATTACCATGCGGATCTCGGTCCTACATTTATCAAAAGATTGTTAAGCGAAATGGATGTGACGCTGTTCCGCGATTTTCGCCAGGGGCCGGATTGGTTGGCGACCGGCAAGTATTCGATTTGTTTTTTTTGCGACGCCGACACGCTGAAGCAGCAAGGTCTGCCGGTGGAGCCGTTTGGTCCGCGTTCCTTCAAAGAGGGCGGCGGCTTGGTGCAGCAGTTTGGCACCGTAGCGTTAGTCAACCGCGCGCCGCATCCCAATGCGGCCAAAGTGTTTATCAATTGGCTGCTCTCGCGCGCCGGCCAGATGGCTTTACAGAAGCGCACCAGCACCGCCGAGAGTCCGGCGGATTCGCTGCGCATCGATATTCCAAAAGATGAGGTGCCAATACAGGGTCGGCGCTTGGACGGCATCAAGTATCTCGACACCGGCAAGCCGGAGTGGATCGAGATGAAGCCGATACTCGACGTGGTAAATGAGGCGCTGAGAAAATAATTGAAAATGGATAATGGAGAATTGAAAATTATCGGAGCCCTCACCCCTGCCCTCTCCCATCAGAATCGGCGAGGGAGTAGAAAGGTAGTTCGAATTACAGTCGGAGGTGTGCGATGCCGTCGCCTTCAAAACAAATGACCCTGGTTTTTTCTCTACTGCTCGTCGTAGTTGTCACTTGTAGTAACGTTGCACTCGCTGACTGGCAGACCGACTGGGAGCAAGCCAAACAGGCTGCGGCCAAAGAAGGCGAAGTGGTTTTGTATGGACCCCACCTGCCTTTTTTCGGCAAGATTTGGGAGCAGTTTCAGAAAGCTTATCCGGGAATCAAGATTACCTCGGAGCCAGGGCGCGGCTCGGACCATTTGAAGCGTGTGTTGGCCGAAAGGCGCGCTGGCATCTACAAAGTCGATTTGGTGATGGGCGGTGGCAATGTCCTTCATGGTTTTCCAGCCAACGCGCTCGATCCGATTCCCCCTGTTCTGCTGCTGCCGGAAGTGACGCGCGAGTCGGCGTGGTTTGGCAAGAAGCTGCGGTTGACCGACAAGGAGCAAAAGACGATTCTGAGTTTTTCCGAATCGGCTAAGACCAGCACCATCGCCTACAACACGAAATCGGTAAACCCCAAAGAGATTCAAGCCTGGAAAGATCTGCTCAATCCTAAATGGAAAGGGAAAATCGCTGGCTTCGATCCGCGCGTCAGTGGCGGCGGTGATCCGTTTCGCTTCTTTCAAGCTACGCCGGAATTTGGTCCAGAGTTTGTTTCGCGGCTGGTGCGCGAGACCGAGATCGTTTTTACCCGCGACCTGCACCAAGGGCTCGACTGGCTGGCTTCGGGCAAGTATGAGCTTTATCTCGGCAGCGCGCTGTTTACGCTCGAAGCAAAAGAAAAAGGCTTGCCGGTGGATATCCTCCCGCAGTCGATGAAGGACGGCGAGACCATGGGGCTTGGCGGTGTTTGCTGCGTGGCTCTGATCAACAGGGCGCCGCATCCGAAGGCGACTAAAGTCTTTCTCAACTGGCTCTTGTCCAGGGAAGGACAGACGCTCTGGCAGCGCCTTTCCAAGACGAATTCGCTGCGCATCGATATTCCCAAGACAGACGTCCATCCGGCTTTCGTGCCCAAGGACGGCGTGAAATATTTCATGGCGACCTCGTATCAGTATCAGGACCCGGAGCTCGGCAAAGCGTTGGATAGGGTCGTCGACGACGCGTTGGCGGCGAGGAAGTGAGGCCATCGTGAAGACTGTCGGACTTGTTGGCCTCGGCAACGCCGGCGGGCCGATGGCCAAGCGGCTCCTGCAGGCGGGCTGCACGCTCAAAGTTTTTGATTTGAGCACTGAACGAATGGCGGAAGCCGTGCAGGCCGGCGCGGTCAAGGCAAACTCGGCCGCGGATGCGGTGAGCGAGGTCACCATCGTCCTGCTCCCTTCTGCAAACGAGGTGCGCGCTGCGATTTACGGTGGGCGCGGCGTGCTCGCGGTTATGAAGCCGGGAAATATTCTCATCGATATCAGCGGTACGGACCCGGATTGTGCCCGGGAGTTGGATGAGAAAGTCACGGCGCAGGGCGGCTACTTTGTTGGCGGCACGGTCCATGCGGCGGGCGCGCCGGTGATCACGATTCCGCAGGGAAATATTTCTCTGGTCATCGGCGGCAAGAAGCCGGCGTTGGATGGCAGTCTCGAATTGCTCGGCCATCTGGCCAAGAAAATCATCTGCGTGCCCGAACCCTGGATGCCCAAGTCGATGAAGCTGGCGATCATCATGTTTGCGGCGATCGAGGAGGCGGCCACCGCGGAAATCCTCGGGTGGCTGCTCGGTCAAAAAATCGATCCGCGTATGTTCCGGGAAGTGATCGGCACGACCGGATCGAACTCAGCGCAGCGGGTCGAAGAGTTCTTTCGGCGCAACGAAAGAACCGGCGGCACGCTCAGCAACATCCGCAAAGACTTGCGCCAGGCGTTATCCGTCGCGCGCGAACAAGAAGTGCCGTTATTCATGACCTCGCTAGCGGATCAACTAGCTGAGATGGCGGTGAAGCACACCGGCGATCGGGTTCGTCCATCGGCGGCTTTCGCGGCGCTCTACGAGACCCTTGCCCATGTCGATATGAGTCAGAGCGTTGCTGAGCACGGGAATAAGGCCATTGAAAGCTCGCCTAACAAAGTGATCTATGTCGGAAGCTTTCAGGAGTAGTGTCAATGAGTACGATTATCGATGCCGATGCCCATGTAGCGATCCCGGAGAATTTGTTTGCCGAGCGCTTCCCGGCATCGCTGCAGAATCGCCGGCCCAAACGGTTGGTTGTCGATGGCGATAAGTTTTTCTGGTTGGTGGAAGGACGCATGGTGCCCAAGCCTTCCGGCCGTGGACCGGGGACGCCGCGGGGGTTTACACCGCGCGGCGCGCCCAAGGATCACTATCTCGACAACGTGCCGGGACGGCTCGAAGACATGGACCAAGAAAACATCCGGGTCGCAGTGCTCTATCCTGATCTCGTCTTGGTCGATCCCGACATTCAAGACCGCGAGCTTGCCAGCGCTATGGCGCGGGCGTTTAACGACTACGCCGCCGAGCAATGCAAGAGCGCCGCGTCGCGCCTAAAGCGCGTAGCGGTGATCGCGCTGCAAGACGGAAGAACTGCGGCGGAGGAATTGGAGCGCGCCATGACCCAGCTCGATTGTTGTGGCGCCGTCATCGCGCCGTTCTTCGGTGACCGCATGCTTAGCCATTCTGACTTCGAGCCCTTCTTCCGGCGCGCCAATGACCTGAACGCCGCCATCGCGGTCCACGGCGTCACCGGTGTTTATTCCATGCCTTGGCAGGATTTGTTCTACAACACCTTTGCTGCCCATATGGTCGCTATGCCGGTGGCCTACATGGTCGCGCTCACCGCGCTATTCGACGGCGATATGTTCGACAAATATCCCAAGCTGCGTTTCGCTTTTCTCGAATCGGGCTGCGGCTGGGCACCGTATTGGGTGCATCGGCTTGACGAGCATCTGAAAAATCGCAAGCCAGGTCACACTCCGGCTTCGGAGCTGGTGCGTGATGGACGAATCTTCTTTGGCTGCGAGCCGGGCGAATATCATATTCCGCACGTGATCGCCGAATTGGGCGACGGCTGCTTGCTCTACAGCTCGGACTATCCGCATGGCGATAGCAAATGGCCGGAGACCGTGCGCATGATTCGCGACGTGCCGGGGGTGAGCGCGAGCGCGCAGGGGAAGATCCTGGGGGAGAATGCGGCCCGCTTTTATGGCTTCGCGACTTGAAAATGGAAAGTGGAAAATTGAAAATTTCGGAGCCCTCACCCCTGCCCCCTTCGGCAAGCTCAGGACAGGCTCTCCCATCGGAATGGGCGAGAGGGTCGGATTTTGAGAGCGAGAAAAGGATGTTGAAATGGAAATGATTGCGTCGTCGTTAGTCTACAAAGATCTGCGCGGCTATCTCGCTGCGGCCGACAAGCTCGGTGAAGTACGTCACGTCAACGGCGCGGATTGGGATTTGGAGCTGGGCGCGATCACGGAAGTGGCGGCGCGGGCCAATAACCCTAAGGTCGTTTTGTTCGACGAGATCAAGGGGTATCCGAAGGGCTTTCGTGTTGTCACTAATCCGGTTTGCTCGACGGCGACGACGGCGCTGGCGTTTGGACTTGATCCGACGCTCGCTGGTTTGGACGTCGTTCGGCAGTGGAAAGATCGGCTCGGCAAGCAGACGCCGATCACACCGGCCGAAGTCTCCAGCGGGCCCATCACCGAGAATGTCGACCGCGGCGACAAGATCGATCTGCTCAAGTTCCCGACGCCGCGTTGGCATGAAGAAGACGGCGGGCGCTACATCGGCACCGGCTGTATGGTGATCATGGAAGACCCCGATGGCAAGTGGACGAACGTCGGCACTTACCGTGTGTGCGTGCATGATAAAAATACGTTGGGTATTTGGATTTCGCCGGGCAAGCATGGCCGGTTGATCCGCGAGAAGTATTGGGCGCAGGGCAAAGGCTGTCCGGTGGCGATCAGCTTCGGCCAGGATCCGGTGCTGCAGAAAGTGGCGAGTTGGTACGAGCCCTGGGGTGTGTCGGAGCTAGAAATCGCCGGCTGGCTGTTTGGCGAGCCGGTGCAATATGTGCGCGGCAAGGAAACCGGACTGCCGATCCCCGCGACTTCGGAACTATGCGTCGAGGGCTTCATCGTGCCGCCGGCGGAGGATAGCCGCGCCGAAGGACCGTTTGGCGAGTGGACTGGCTATTATGCCTCGGGCACGCGCAATGAACCGGTGGTCAAAGTGAAGAACGTTTTCTACCGCAACGATCCGATCATCTTCGGCATGCCGCCGGGTATCTCCGGCAAGTCAGTGCCACTGAGCGCGGCCAATGTTTGGCTCGCTTTAGAGAAAGCCGGCGTGACCGATGTGCAGGGCGTGTGGGAATATCAGACGCGCTACATCACCGCGATCTCGATCAAGCAGAAATACGGCGGTCACGCCAAGCGAGCCGCGATGGCGATGCTGGGCTCAACCTACGGCTACCATCGCCGCTTTGTCATCATCGTCGACGACGACGTCGATCCATCGAACATCGATGACGTCCTGTGGGCGCTGGCGACCCGCTGCGATCCGGCCACGGCGATCAACACGATCACCGAAGCCTGGAGCACGCCGCTCGATCCGCGCATCACGCCCGACGCGCGCGCGGCGCGGAATTTTACGAACTCCGTCGCGATCATTAACGCCTGCCAGCCGTATCATTGGAAAGATCAGTACGCGAAGACCTGTTACTTTCCGGAAGAGACGCGGCGAGCGGCGGCGGCGAAGTGGAAAGACGTGCTGAAGTTAGATTGATGGAGTGTTGGCGTAATGGCGTACTGGGTGGAAAATAAGAAACGACATTGGGGCTCTTGGGTGGTTGTTTGTGCATTTGCAGCGATGTGCTGGCTGGCGAAGGGCATTGCGTTAGCTGCGGAACCTTGGAGTCTCGAATGGGAGAAAACTCTTGCTGCCGCGAAGAAGGAAGGCGAAATTTCTTTCTATGGCAGTGAAGGCTACGAAAAGATTTTTGAAGTCTTCCAAAAAAAGTATCCCGAGATCAAAGTTCGCTCGAACACGAGCCGGCGCGGCAGCGAGCATGGCCAGGCGGTGATGACCGAGCGGCGCGCTGGGCAGTTTGTCGTCGATCTGTTTATCAACGGCGTGGTTACGCCCAACACCGTTTTCTACAAGGCCAACATTCTAGAGGCGATCCGGCCGCAGCTGATTCTTCCCGAGGTGGTCGACGAGTCGAAGTGGTGGGGCGGCAAACATCACTACGCCGATCCGGAGAACAAATATATTTTCGTTTTTCAGGGCAACGTGCACGGCAGCGAGAGCGCCTACAACACCAAGTTGGTGAACGGTAAAGAGATCAAGTCGTATTGGGATTTTCTCGATCCCAAGTGGAAGGGCAAGATCGTCGCCTACGATCCGAGCCGGGTGAGCACGGTGGCGCATTCGCTGCGTTTTCTTTTCAACCATCCCGATCTCGGCGCCGAATATGTGAAACGCCTGTTCGGTGAAATGGATATCACTTACTCGCGCGACGAGCGGCAAATGATCGATTGGCTCGGTGCGGGCAAGTACGCCATCGCCTTTTTCGTGACTGAAGTCGAGGCAGCGGCCAAGCAGGGCCTGCCGATTCGCGACTTCGAGCCGACGCAGTTCAAAGAGGGCGCGTTTGTCGGCCCGTCGCAGGGCGGTATCAACATGTTCAAAAACGCGCCCCATGCGAATGCCGCGAAAGTCGCGATCAATTGGCTGCTCTCGCGCGAAGGGCAAGACACCTATCAGAAAGTGTATGCATCGGTGGGCGATGTTCGCCAATCCATGCGGGAAGATATTTCCATGGACGTGATCCCATCGTCGCAGCGGCGCCAAAAAGGCGCGCGCTATATTTACTCCGGGCGGCCGGAGTGGTTGGATATGGCGGCGGTCACCAAAGTGATTAAAGAAGCGATGGCTGCAAAGAAAAATTGAAAATGAATAATGGAAAATTGAAAATGATCGGATCGGACGTCAATCGGTTAATAGGATTTGCCGCGGTAGTCGCGATTGTTTTGCTGGCGGCGGTCACACATGCGGGCGAGGCGGGCAAGTGGCAGGCTGATTGGGAGCAAACACTGGCGGCGGCGAAGAAGGAAGGGCAGCTGACGATTTATGGCAGCCCCGAATTCGAAGGCTTATTTGGCGAGCTGCACAAGAAATATCCGGAGATCAAAATCACCGGCGTGTTCAATCGCGGCGCGGACGTGGCGCGGCGCTTGATGGCGGAGCGGCGCGCCGATAAATTTCTCGCCGACCTTTATCTGAACGGGATGACGACCGGCTACAACGTTTTCTACAAAGCGAAAGTCCTCAATCCGATCCCGCCACAATTAATTTTGCCTGAAGTCACCGACGGCTCGAAGTGGTGGCGTGGCAAGCTTCAATATATCGATCCAGAAAACCAGTATCTGCTCAACTTCAATGGCGAGAACCGCATGGTGGTGGCGTTCAACACCAAGCTGGTGAATCCCGCTGAGATCAAATCGTATTGGGATCTGCTCAATCCCAAATGGAAGGGCAAGATCGTCGGCTACGATCCAACGCAGGGCGGCTCGGGCGATGCCATGCGCTTTTTCTATCATCACAAGAGCCTCGGGCCGGAGTTTATCCGGCGCATTCTGACCGAGACCGATATCGTGATCAGCCGCGACACGCGGCAGATGGGCGACTGGTTGGCCGGCGGCAAATATGCGATCTCGATCTTCGGGCCGGTATCACGCATGGATTTGGATTTGATGCAGGTTCAAGGTTTGCCGGTGGATTGGTTCAAACCCGATCACCTCAAAGAAGGAACCTATATCACCGGCGGCTCGGGCGGCGTCGCGCTGATCAAGAACGCGCCCCATCCCGCCGCGGCGAAGGTTGGATTGAATTGGCTGCTCTCGCGCGAAGGACAAATGGCTTATCAACGCCTGTTTACCCAGGGCAACGACGGCCCCGACTCTATGCGCATCGATATCCCCAAAGACAAGGTGCCGCGCGGCAACCGCCGGCCAGAGGTTGACGATTTTCGAACCCCCTTCGTCGATCGCGCCGAGTGGATGGACCAGGAGCCGATCAGCAAGTTTGTTAAGGAAGTTCTCGAAAAGCGTAAGGGGTGAGGCGTAAGGAGTAAGGGGTGAAAGAGGTCATTGCCACGATTTTGGTTTTTGTATTGGTCACTCTGGGCCACGCTGCCGAAGCACCCAAGTGGCAGGCTGAGTGGCAGAAAACCATTGAGGCGGCGAAGAAAGAAGGGCAGCTTTCGCTCTACGGCGGGCAGGAGATTACGCATCCCGACATCATTGCCGCGTTCAACAAAGAGTTTCCGTTCATCAGAGTAACATCCGCCAGTGGCCGGGCGGCGGATATGCTGACTCGCATCGTCGCTGAGCGGCGCGCGGACAAGTATCTCGCCGATATCACCGCGAGCGGGCCTAATGGGCCGCGCGTGCTCTATCTCAACAAGATTCTCGATCCGATCACGCCGACGTTTATTCTTCCCGAAGTGACCGATGCGTCGAAGTGGTACGGCGGGAAGCATTGGTACGCCGACCCAGAGAACAAATATATTTTCATGTTCGAAGGGACGATTGTCACGACGGGAATCTCGTACAACACAAAGATGGTCCAGCCCGATGAGATCAAGACTTACTGGGATCTGTTGCAGCCCAAGTGGAAGGGCAAGATTCTTGCGCAGGACCCGCGCGGCGCGGCTTTGCTAACTCCTGTGCTGATCCTTTATCATCGAGCTGGGCTGGGGCCGGATTACTTGCGTAAGTTTTATATGGACACCGACATCACGTTGTTCCGCGACCGGCGTCAGGGAACCAATTGGCTGGCGACCGGGAAATTTCCGCTCTGTCACTTGTGCCGTGAGATCGACAAAGCGCAGCAGCAAGGGTTGCCGGTGGATGATTTGCCGCCGGACAAATTGAAAGAAGGCGGGACTATTGGCGGCGGTGGCAGCAGCGTGCTGGCGCTGATCAACAAAGCGCCGCATCCCAATGCGGCGAAGTTGTTTATCAATTGGTACCTATCGCGCGCCGGGCAGATGGTCTGGCAGCATGTGATGAATGTCAAAGAAATTGAGGCGTCGGATTCCATGCGCGTCGATATTCCAAAAGACGACGTGCTGCCGGAGGGGAAGCGGGCGGCGGGGCGGCAGTATGAAGTGATTGGATTTCTCGATCCGGAGCCGGTGCAGAAGCTGTTGGGTGAGATTTTGAAATAGAAATAGGACAGAAGAATGGCCGCAAAAGACGCAAAATTGGGAAGAAGCATTGGGCAATAGGCAATAGTTGAAACCAGGACCGAGGTAGGGGCGCGATTTATCGCGCCGCTCGGATTCGGATTATTTAACCGCAAAGCCTGTCCTGAGCAATGTCGAAGGGAACGCAGAGAACGCAAAAAAATAAAATTCTAAACTTGGCGTCCTTTGCGCCTTTGCGCGAGGATCGTTCCGATTGAACGGAGGTATACATGGCCGAGCAAAAGACGATGGCGATTCGTGGTTTCTTTCGCGCCTATTCCCACCTGCCGATTTGGGAAGTGATGGACAAGGCGGGGATCTGGGAGCAGAACGGTTTGAAAGTCAGCTTCGAGTTTTGCGACAGCTCGGAAGCTGCCGAGAAAGCTCTGTTTGGCGGCGACGTCGATTTCGTCTCGGGCAATCACATCTCACCCTATCTGCTCGTCAAGCGCGGCAAGCCGATCGTTTGTTTGACCTCGCCGTCGAACGACACGCGCGATACGCTGGTGACTAATTTCCCGATCAGCTCGATGGCTGATCTCAAAGGCAAGCGCATCGGCGACACGACGCTGGTGGATTCCATCGGCGGGTATCACCACCCGCGCGGCAATCATATGCTTTTTGTTATGCGCGGCGGCTTGAAGTTGACCGACGTCGAATGGGTGGAACTGACCGAATCGAACAATGCCTTCAAAGAAATGCAGATGGACGTGCTGAAATCGAACAAAGTCGACGCGATTTTCGTCACTGGCAATACCGACAAGTTCAAAGCGGCGGGCATGCACGTGTTGGCGCTAGACCGGCTGCCGATGATCAATGGGCCAACGCTGACCTCGACGATCACGACCTTGGAAAGCAAACCCGGCTTGGCGGAGCGGCTCGTCAAGGCACAGGTCATGGGGATTCACTTCGCGCGGACGAAACGCGGCGAGACCGAAGCGATCCTCGATGGTCTGCGCAAGCGTGAGTCCGAGTGCAAGAACGTGCAGTATCGCAGCGTTTCGAAGCTCGCGCCCAAGCCGTATCCAGAGCATGAGGCGGTGGCCAATGCGTACAAGCTATGCTGCATGAAGAATCCTGAAGCGGAAGAGCAAAGCCCGTTGGCGCTGTGGGATATTCACTACCTGCGCGCGCTGGATCAATCTGGATTTATCGATGGGTTATATAAATGAGTTGTCGGATTGCCTCGCGCAAAGCCTGTCCTGAGCAAAGTCGAAGGGGCGCAAAGGACGCAAAGAAAGTCCGGTGTAGGGGCGCGATTCATCGCGCCCTCTTTGCTTTTGGCGCATTGGTGCTTGCTTTGATATCGGCAGGCCGTGCCCACGCCGGCCAATTCGACTGGAAGAAGGACTGGGAACAAACCCTCACCGCTGCCAAGAAAGAAGGTCAGGTCCACGTCTACATCTATCGCTACGATGGTTTGTTGCGCGACTTTAAGCGCGAGTATCCTGGCATTAACGTGGTCTCAGTGGTCGGCCGCGGCAACGATTTAGCCACGCGGATTTTGGCGGAGCGCCGCGCCGGCAGATACATCGCCGACGTTTACAGCGCCGGACCGGGCGGTAATTACAACATTCTTTACAAGGGTAAAGTGCTCGATCCGATCAAACCGATGTTGGTTTTGCCGGAAGTGGTCGACGAGTCGAAGTGGTATGCCAAAGAGCATCGCTACGTCGACGGCGATGGGAAATACATCTTTGCCTACCTTGCCAGCGCGAGCGATTCGCAGTTGGCGTACAATACGACGATGGTCAACCCGAAAGAGTTCAAATCTTACTGGGACTTTATCCAGCCCAAGTGGCGCGGCAAGATCGTGGCTCTCGATTTGCGCGACGGCGGGCTCGGCGGCACCATGCAATTTTTTTATTACAGCCCGGAGCTTGGTCCGGAGTTTATCAAGAAATTTTTCGGTACGATGGACGTTCAGTATTCGAGAAATTTTCGCCAGATGACCGACTGGCTGGCGCAGGGGCGCTTTGCGCTCTGCTTTGGCTGCAAGGATTCGATGCGGGCAAAAAATCAGGGGCTGCCGGTGGACGACTTCGACGTGACGCGGTGGAAGGAAGGCGGCAGTCTTTCGTCGGGCGGCGGTTCGCTGAGTGTGTTAAACCAGGCGCCGCATCCCAACGCGGCCAAAGTGTTTGTTAACTGGTTCCTGTCGCGGCGCGGCCAGATGGCGCTGCAAAAACTCGGTGACGTCGACGACGCGCCCAACTCACGCCGTATCGATATTCCTAAAGACGACGTGTTGCCGTCCAACCGTTTGGCGCCCGACGGCAAATATTTCGATGTGGTCAAACCGGAGTACGCCGATCAAAAGCCGATCTACGATCTTGCCAAGGAGATCATGGGGGCGGTGGAAGCCAAGAAATAGGTCGCGAAACCCCCAGGTTGACATTGAGCGACCCATGGGGAAAAATTCATCGGCTAGCCATTTTGCACGGAAACGGAGTGAACAAATTCGCGCATGATTAGAAATCGATTCGCCAAAGCGGTTTGGATCTTTGCGGCCCTGTTGTTGTCGCCGGCTGCCTACGCCGCTCAAGTCGATTGGAAAAAGGACTGGGAGCAAACGCTGGCAGCGGCTAAAAAAGAGGGTCAGGTCAACGTTTATATTTATCGCTACGAGGGGCTGCTGCGCGATTTTAAACGCGAGTTCCCCGGCATCAACGTGGTGGCGGTGACAGGGCGCGGCAATGAGATGACCAATCGCATCATGGCGGAGCGGCGCGCGGGTAAATTTATCGCCGACGTTTACAGCGGCGGCACCAATAGCCTTTATAACACCTTGTATAAAGGCAAAGCGCTCGACCCTATCAAGCCGCTGCTGGTGCTGCCGGAGGTGACCGACACTTCGAAATGGTTCGGCAATGAGCATCGCTACGCGGATCCGGAAAACAAGCATATCTTCGCTTTCATCGGATCGGCGAGCAATGCGCAGCTCGCCTACAACACCAAGCTGGTCAATCCCAGCGAGTTCAAATCCTACCAAGACGTGCTCAACCCCAAGTGGAAAGGTAAAATCGTCTCGCTCGACCCGCGCGACACCGGCTTGGGCGCGACCATGCAGTTCTGGTACTACAGCCCGGAGATCGGTCCCGAGTACATGAAGAGATTTTTCGGCGGCATGGAGATTACCTACGCCAAGAACTTTCGCCAGATGACCGATTGGCTGGCGCAGGGAAAGTTCGCCATCTGCATGGGTTGTAAAGATGCGCAGCGGGCAAAGAATCAAGGCTTGCCGGTGGAGGATTTCGATACCAATAGGTGGAAAGAAGGCTCCAGCTTTTCGGCTGGCGGCGGCTCGCTGGCTTATATGAATCAGGCCCCCAACCCGAATGCGGCCAAGATCTTCATCAATTGGTTTCTCTCGCGCAAAGGGCAGATCGCATTGCAAAAACTTGGCGACCCTGACGATCCGGCCAACTCGCGGCGCATCGATATTCCCAAGGACGACATTCCGATGGATAATCGATTGCTGCCGGGTGCAAAGTACTTTGACGTGGTCAAGCCGGAATACGGCGACATGAAGCCGATTTTCGATCTGGCCAGGGATATTATGGTTGCGGTGGATAAGGGTAAGTAATTGGGGCCTCACTTTCAGTTTCTTTTCCCGCCTCGGGGAAGGTTAGGATGCGGGCCATCGCAGCTTCTCACGCTACGTCCACCTTTGTCCTCCCCCGAGGAAGGAATTTAGGATTTGGGACGTAGCGCCATTCTGCAAGCAATTAAGGAGCAACCATCATGCTCACCAAAGAAGAAAATGAAATGCTCACCAGCGTCGGCAAAGGCACACCGTGCGGCGAGCTCTTGCGGCGCTACTGGATGCCGATCGCCGCTGCCGGCGAATTGACGGAAGCAAAGCCGATCAAAACGGCGCGTATTCTTGGCGAAGACTTAGTCGTCTACCGCGACAAGACAGGTCACTACGGTGTGGTCGGCGAATCTTGCCCGCACCGCAAGGCGTCGTTGGCGTTTGGCCGCGTCGACGAAGAGGGAATTCGCTGCCCCTACCACGGCTGGAAGTTCGATTGTACCGGCAAGTGCATCGAACAACCGGCGGAGCCGGAGAGCGGCGGTTTCAAAGACAGGATCAAACATGTGGCCTATCCGGCCGAGCGGCTTGGAGGATTGATCTGGACCTACATGGGACCGCTGCCTGCGCCGCTGTTGCCGCGCTTTGATGTCCTTACCTGGGAGCATGGCAGGCGTTGGGTTGAGAAGCATGAGCTGTACAACTGCAATTGGCTGCAGCCGATGGAAAATTCGGTCGACCCGTCGCATCTTTTTTGGTTGCACGGTGAGACCGCTCACCTAGTGGGTGTCGTCGGTAAATACGAGGAAGAGCATAATTTCATTCCCTTCGAATTCGGCATCATCAAACAGCGGCGCACGCCGGGTCGAAAGCCAGGCGAAGGCATGCAGCTCGATCAACATCCGCTGGTCTTCCCGATCACACTGCGTCATGTTTTTCGCGCCCTGAAGACGACCGGATTTTTGATGCAAAACATGCAGATCCGCGTGCCAGTGGACGATGCGCATACCCAAGTGTTCGTGGTCTATTTTACACCGAACGATACCGACAGATCGCCGGCGGACGGCGACACACCGTGGGAATATTTTCCGATCCGCAACGAAAAAGGCGAGTACCGCTTGGAGCATGTGCTGGTGCAAGATGCGATGGCGTGGGAAACCCAAGGGGCGCCGACGGACCGTTCGCAGGAACACCTCGGGGTTGGTGACGAAGGAATTATTCTCTTACGAAAACTTCTGCGCGAGCAGATCGAGATCGTGAAAAGAGGCGGCGAGCCGCTGGGCATCGTGCGCGATCCGAGCAAGAACAAATTGATCGAGTTCGACGTGATCAACGAGCGCGTCGGACTGTTCGGCAAAGCGCAGAAAGTGGCGTAGGCTTTCACGCTATTCTTCGCAGTCGGTTCCGGTTCCCCTCCCCCTTGCGGGGAAAGGCTAGGATAGGGCGTGCGCTGCCCGCGATAGCGATTTTCACTGGCACCCCTACCTCTGTCCTTCCCCATCAAGGGGAAGGATGTAAGAACCCGGGAGGACAATGCATTATGAAATTTCATTCGCAGATTTGTAGAAGGAGATTCTAATGGCAGAAATGGCTCAACCGGCAAGCGACTTAAAACCCGAGCGGCTCGATACTTACAAAGTCTGGCAAGCGCAGCAAAAAATTCCCTGTGTGCGCGGCTTTTTCGTCAAGGACGTCAACGAACTACCCGTGGAGTACTGGGATTTGAAAGGTGTGCCTTGCTCCTTCGTCATACTCGACGGCACCGGCGGTATCAATGACGGCTACGTCTGTGAAATTCCTGCAGGCGGCAAGACCAAACCGCAGAAGCATATGTACGAAGAGATGGTCTACGTGTCCAAAGGCTACGGCGCGACCACGGTCTGGCAGCGCGACGGCAAGAAGAAGCACACCTTCGAATGGGGGCCGGGTAGCATGTTCGCCATCCCGATCAACGCCGACTATCAGCACTTCAACGCGAGCGGCAGCGAATCGGCGCGTTATTTCGCGGTCACCAACTCCTGCTTCGTGATGAATCTGTTTCACAACGTCGATTACATTTTTAACAGCGACTACGTTTTCAATGATCGCTTCGATCCCCACACCGAGGGCTACTTCAACGGCGAGGGAACGGTCACCGGGCGGTTTTTCATGACGACCAACTTCGTGCCCGATACGCACACGCTCAAGCTGACCAACTATGACGAGCGCGGCAAGGGTAGCACCAATATGAAATTTGACTTGGCGCGCAACACCATGGGCGCCCATATTTCGGAGTTCCCAGTTGGCACTTACAAGAAGGGCCATCGCCATGGTCCCGGTGCCCACGTCATCATTCTCTCCGGGCAAGGTTATTCGGTTCTGTGGAAAGAAGGCGAAGGGATGCAGCGGGTCGATTGGGGCCGCGGCAGCGTGGTCGTGCCGCCGGACCAGTGGTTCCACCAACATTTCAACTCCGGCGCCCAGCCGTCGCGCTACCTGGCGCTGCGCTGGAATAACTGGCGCTACCGCTTCATGCGCTCGCAGGACGGCGAAGGCGGGACGTTTACGAGCCTCAAGCTCGGCGGCAACCAGATCGAGTTTGAAGACGAAGATCCGCAGATCCACAAAGACTTCGAGACGGCGATGAAGCTCGCCAGCGCAAAGTGCAACATGCCATATCACCCGGGGTGTACGCAGAAATAGCCGCGAGACGCGGCTATTTCGGTTTCGAGTTCGGGTTTCGTGTTTGAAAATGGCGGGCCGGCTTTCTAGCCGGCCTTTCTTTTTGGCGCGGACAGGATTGCCCGCGCTCGCGCGATTCCGATGGGTATCGGCGCGGCGCAACCCATCCTACGTTTTCGACCAAGAGTAGAATGGGTTGAGCGAAGCGATACC
The DNA here is from genome assembly GCA_016874755.1 of Deltaproteobacteria bacterium. Lineage (NCBI taxonomy): Bacteria > Pseudomonadati > Myxococcota > Myxococcia > Deltaproteobacteria bacterium. The sequence goes on from VGTH01000010.1 coordinate 41,292, forward strand.
ATCGTGCATTTGACCAGACGACCCGACTCGCGATACGACTCTGCTTAGCGAATCATTGAGGGAGATTTTTCTATGGCCGAAGCGACTTCGCCCGTGGCGATCAAGTACGAGCGCATTGATACCTATAAAGAATGGCAGCAGAAACAAAAAATTCCACTTGTCTCGGGATTCTTCGTTGAGGATTTGAATAAGGTCCCGGTGGAAAACTGGGATCTGAAAGGTGTGCCCTGTTCATTCGTGGTGCTTGATGGCACGGGAGGGGTGAACGACGGTTACGTCTGCGAGATTCCGCCCAAGAGCAAGACCAAGGAGCAGAAACATCTCTACGAAGAGATGATCTACGTCACCAAGGGCTACGGCGCGACGACGGTCTGGCAGAAAAACGGCAAGAAGCACACCTTCGAGTGGGGGCCGGGGAGTTTGTTTGCGGTGCCGATCAACGCTTACTACCAGCACTTCAATGCGAGCGGCACGGAGGCGGCGCGCTATTTCGCCGTGACCAATTCTTGCTTCATGATCAATCTGTTTCACAACGTCGATTTTGTTTTTAACAACGATTATCCGTTTCTCGACCGCTTCGATCCGGCGCAGGACGACTATTTCAGCGGCAACGGCGAAGTCACTGGGCGATTTTTTATGACGACCAATTTTGTCCCGGACACCCACACCATCGGCTTGGCCGACTACAGCGAGCGCGGCAAGGGCAGCACCAATATGAAGTTCAATCTCGCCGGACAAACCATGTGCGCGCATATTTCGGAATTCCCGGTGGGCACTTACAAGAAAGGTCACAAGCATGGGCCGGGGGCGCATGTGATCATTCTTACGGGGCAGGGTTATTCGGTGCTTTGGCCTGAGGGGAAAGAGATGCAGCGCGTCGATTGGAAACCCGGCAGTGTGGTGGTGCCGCCGGACCAGTGGTTCCACCAGCATTTCAATTCCGGCGCCGCGCCGGCGCGTTATTTAGCGCTGCGCTGGGGCAGTTGGAAGTTCAAATTTATGCGCATGCAGGACGGCGAAGGCGGTACTTACACGAGCATCAAGCAGGGCGGCGGACAGATCGAGTTCGAAGACGAGGATCCGCGCATCCACAAAGAGTTCGAAGAAGCGATGGTCAAAGCCGGCGCGCGCTGCAACATGCCGTATCATCCGGGGTGCACGCAGAAATAACCGCGCGGCGCGGCTATTTCGGTTTCGAGTTTCGGGTTTCGAGCTCCGGACTCGGTTGCGCATCGCCGACTCGAAACCCGAAACCTTGAACTCGAAACAGCGACTAGAGGAACCCTTTATGGCCAAACTAACTCTCAGTTTCGTTTCCGCCTACAACGAACGCGTTGAGCCGTTGATGAACGGCACGATCCAGGCCGAGGGCGTCGAGCTGATTCCGACGTACTCTGACCCTTCGGAGACGTTTTGGCGCCAGCTCAAGTTCAAGGAGTTTGATGTCTCGGAGTTGTCGCTGTCGTCGTATTTGATCGCGCGATCGCGCGGCATGGATTTTATCGCCATCCCGGTCTTCCCGGCGCGGCGCTTCTTTCATGCGGAGCTTTCCTATCATGGCGACTCGGGCATCAAGCAGGCGAGCGACATTGCCGGCAGGCGTATCGGCGTTGGCGAGTACCAGCAGACGGCGTCGCTCTGGGTGCGCGGGACCTTGGAGCATGACTTCGGCGTATCGCAGTACAAAGTCGACTGGTGGATGGAGCGGACCGAAGAGCTGAGTCACGGAGGCGCGACGGGATTTACTCCGCCGAAGGGAATCTCGTTTAACCGGATTCCGCCGGACAAGAGCATTGCGTCGATGCTGGTCAATAACGAGATCGACGTCGCGTCGGTGACGCGCGCGTTTTCGCGCGAGTCGAATATCATCGACCGCTCGACCCACATTCGCGCGCAGGGCGGCGACTGGAGCAAGGTGAAGCCGCTATTCCCTGACCGCATGGCCGAGGCCGCTCGCTTCGTCAAACAGCACGGCTTTGCGCCGGCCAATCATGCCTACGCGATCCGTGGCGACGTCGCGCGCAAGTATCCCTGGCTGGCGTTCAATCTTTACAAAGCGTTTTTCGCGGCGAAGGAAGCTTGGCGCGACCGTTTCGTTGAGAGCTTGCCGTCGGGATTGTTTTTCGGCCGAGAATACGTTGCCAAGACCCGGGAGATTCTCGGCGACGATCCCTATCCCTACGGCATCAAGGCGAATCGGCCGATGCTGGACACAATTATCAATTATTCCCACGAGCAGGGACTGACGCCGCAGAAGGCGAAGATTGAAGAGTTGTTTGCGCCGGCGACGTTGGATTTGTAGGTCTCTCACGGAGGATCGGTGATGATCCGCCAGAAAATCTTGCCTTACCTTAGGGCCATGAAAAAATCGTGCGCATCTCCGCCCGCGCCCAACAAACCTCCCCTAACCCCTCTTTTCCAAAGAGGGGAATCACCATGCGGAACAGTGGCATCTCAAATATTCATGACGAATATTCCGCGTCCCCCTTTGAAAAAGGGGGGCAACAGGGGGATTTTATTTGCTTGTTTCATTGCGCCGCTGGCGATTTTGCTGACGATGTTGGTTGCGGCTCAAGCACGTGGCGCAGAAACAGCGGCAACATCGGACAGCGAATGGGAGCGCACGGTCAAAGCCGCCGAGCAGGAAGGGCAGGTCAACGTTTACAAGATCGCCAGCGACTCGGAGTGGCAGGCATTTCAGAAAAAATACCCCAAGATCAAAGTAAACATTACCCATGCCACGGCGGCGCAGCACCTGCAGCGTATTATGGCCGAGCGGCGCGCGGGCAAATATTTGCCCGACGTGATTCGTCTCGGCGGCGGCACCTCGACTTCTCTCTTCAAAGCCAAGGCGCTCGATCCCATCGGCCCGGCCATGCTGTTGCCGGAAGTCAGAGATGCCACCAAATGGTTTGAGGGACGGCATCATTACAACGACATCGAGAACCAATACGTTTTCATCTATGCGGCCTTTCCGCTGCATTTGCTCGGTTACAATCCAAAAATAGTCGATGGGAATAGCCTGAAAGGCTACGCCGACCTGCTCGACCCCAAGTGGAAAGGCAAGATCACACTGAAAGATCCGCGCGATCCGGGCGGAGCCAGTCCGCTGCTATTTCTCTACTACAATCCGCAGCTCGGAGCGGACTTCATCAAAAAACTTTTTACTGTCTCGGGGCTGACGCTGATCCGCAACGAAGGGCAGCAACTGGACTGGGTGGCGTCGGGAAAGTATCCCATCGCGATCACCGCCAAACCAGAGCAACTGGAGAGCGCCAAGAGCAAAGGACTGCCGGTGGAAGTGCTCGACGCCCATATAATGAAAAAAGACGGCGTCGGCTTGGAAGCGGGCGGCACGATGGTCGCGTTGGCGAACAACGCGCCGCATCCGAACGCCGCCAAGGTGCTGCTAAATTGGTTCTTGTCGCGCGAAGGCCAAATGGCGGTGCAGAGACCGAGCGGCAACGAGCCTGGCTACAATTCGCTGCGCGAAGACATTGCGAAGGATTTTTTGCCGAGCTGGGCGCAGCGGCAGAAGGGCACGAACTACGTTCGTCTGTGGGGCCCGGCGGTGTGGGATCGCACGGCGATCACGGATTTGGTGAATGAGATGGCGAAGTGATTCGGAATTTTCTCGCGCAGAGTACGCAGAGATCGCAAAGTTCGGAAAAGAAATTTCACCACGAAGGACACGAAGATCACGAAGGGAAGCCCAAGAAGAAAATTTCCGAACTTCGTGTCCTTCGTCATGATCTTCGTGGTGAGTAATTCTTATTCGATGGAGACAAGCCTATGATTAGACCAAGCGATCTTACATGGGATGAAGTTGTCCGGGTCGGACCGGGGACCCTCGGCGGCAATTATTTGCGCGCGTTTTGGTGGCCGGTGGCGTTGGCGGACGAAGTCAAAGACATTCCGGTGCCGGTGAAAATTCTTGGCGAGGAACTGGTTTTGTTCCGCGACCTGGGCGGCCAGCTCAATTTGCTTGGCGTGTATTGCGCGCATCGGCGCGCGTCGTTGGAGTACGGGCTCATTCAAGAAAACGGCATTCGCTGCGCCTATCACGGCTGGTGCTACGACCGGCGCGGGGCGATTGTCGATCGGCCGGCGGAGCCGATCAAGACCGCGCCGAATATTCACCATCCCTGGTATCCGGCGCGCGAGTTGGGCGGCTTTGTTTTTGCCTATCTGGGTAAAGACAAAGAGAGTCCGCCGCCGCTGCCGCGCTACGATGTGCTGGTGCAAGATGGTCACCGTGTGTGTGAGCGCGGCGATCCGGATGGCGGCAAGGCGTATAATTGCAATTGGCTGCAGGGCGTCGAGAATACTACGGATACGACGCACCTGACCTATTTGCACGGTATTTACAAAAACTGCCCGTCGTTCAAGCCGGTGGAAGGCGAGTACGGCGTCAAACTCTATATTCTCGAACCGCGCGCGCGGCCGGGACATGTGGCGATCCGCAAGCGCTGCACGGTGCTGCCGACGATCAATCGCAAATCGCGCGAGCTGTATAAGAACGATCCGAACAAAATGCCGGTGACGCTGCAGCAGGCAATCTGGGTGATTCCCATCGACGATACGCATTGCGAAGAGATGCGCATGACGGTGTATCCCGAGAAACCGCCGGACAAGCGCTACCACGGTGAGTACATCGACAAAACCAAGCAGCGTGAACGCAAACCCTACGACCGGCGCGCTTATGGCGAGGTCCGCGGCATCGTGCCTTTGGAGGACAAAGCGATGGTCGAAAGCCAGGGCGCCATCGTCGATCGGACATTGGAACACCCCGGCTTCGGCGACCGGGCGATTCTTGTGCTGCGTAAGATGTTGCGCGATGGCATCGCTGCCGTTGCCAACGGCGAGATGCCCAAAGGCGTGTTGCGAGAAGATATGTCGCTGGTCGATCTCGACATCGGCATCGAGCAGTATCCGATCGACAACGTTCCCGTAGATCGCCAAGAGCTGCTCGCTGAACTGCAGAAGCAGGCGGAGCAAATATGACGCGGTTGCATTCGGCGGCGGCGTTGGAGCGTTTAGGTTTTATCGGGCTTGGCAATATGGGCGGCGCGATTGCGCTCCGGCTCCTGCGCGCTGGTTACCCGTTGACCGTGCTCGATTTGGAAGATGCGAGGATGGCGCCGCTTATCAAAGCCGGCGCGGCCAGCGCGGCTACCCCGGCGAAGGTTGCCGAGCGTTCGACCATTGTCATCGCTTCGCTGCAACCGGAGTCGGTGGAAGAGGTGGCCTGCGGCAGAAACGGGCTGGTGGCGGCGCGGCAGGCGGATTTTTGTTTCGTCGACTTGAGCAGCACGTCGCAGGAGCTGGCGATCAAAGTCTCCGGCGCGCTGCGCGAGCTCGGCATCGAGATGCTCGATGCGCCGGTGAGCGGCGCCGACATCGGCGCGACCAACGGCAACCTGACGCTCTTTGTCGGCGGCAGCTATCCGGCGTATCAACGCTGTCTGCCGGTCTTGCAGCAGATCGGCCAGATGGTGACCTACCTCGGCCCCAACGGCAATGGCCAGGTGGGCAAGAAAATCAACCAGATGATGCAGGCGATGTCCGAGCTGGCGATCTACGAAGGCATGCTGCTGGCGCAGAAAAAGGGGCTGCCACTGCAGATGTTCGCGCGGGCGGCGTCGGCCGGCTGCGCGCAGACCTGGCGCTTGGACGAGCTGGTCGACGGCGTGTTCAATCACGGCGAAAGCAAACACCGGTTTCGGCTGCGCCCTGGCCGCACGGGCAATGCCCTCAAGATGGCCGAGCAGCTCGGCATCAAGCTGCCAGGCACGGAAGCGGCGCATCAGGTGTTTTTACGGCATAACTGGGAGATAGTGATTGACTTCGATGAGGACAAAGTTCCGGAGTAGGGGATCTATGCGCCTAGCCGGATTCATAGCTGTGTTGGTGGCGCTGGTGCTTGGGTTCTCGCCGAGCCGAGTTGCGGCAGCAGAAAGCGCGGGCTGGGAAGCCGAGTGGAACCGCGTTCTCAAGGCTGCCGAGCAGGAAGGCCAGGTGAACCTCTACAGCCTGTCAGAGATCGGCGAGGCGATCGCCAACTCGGGGTTTGCCAAGAAATTCCCCAAAATCAAAATCAACGTCGTCGGCGCGCGCGGCGGCGAGCATATTTCGCGCATCATGGCCGAGCGGCGCGCTGGCAAGTTTCTCGTCGACCTCGGCAACCTCGGCAACACGTCGCCCCATACGCTCTATCAAAGCAAAGTCCTCGACCCGATCGCATCGGCCTATATTCTTCCCGAGGTCAAAGATGAATCGAAGTGGTGGCAGGGCAAGCAGCAGTTCATCGATCCCGACGGGAAATATATTCTCGTTTACGTCGGCGCGCCGCTGTTTTTGGTCGGTTACAATACCAAGCTTGTCGAGCCGAAAAGCTTCAAGTCGTATTGGGATTTGCTCGAGCCCAAATGGAAGGGCAAGATCGTTGCCTTCGATCCCAAGGCCGGCGGCTTCGCGGCGACGCGGGATCGGTTTTTCTATCACAACGCGGAATTGGGGCCGCAATTCTTGCGGCGTTTGTTTAGCGAGACCAGCTTGACGTTATACGCGCGCTACCCGCAGGGCGAAGATTGGCTGGCGGCGGGAAAGTACTCGCTTTGCTTGTGCCGCCATCAATCGATCAGCGAGGCCAAGGCCCAAGGCTTGCCGGTGGATTTGATGGAGCCGACGCAATTCAAAGAAGGGGTCGGCATCGAGAGCCGGGCTAAAACGTTGGTGCTGATGAACCAAGCGCCGCATCCGAACGCGGCGAAGGTTTTTCTCAATTGGTTTCTATCGCGCGAGGGACAGAGCGATTTTCAGAAAACCGCGGCGAAGTTCATCGACGCCGGCGCCGAAGCGTCGCTGCGCCAAGATATTTCCAAGGATGATATTCCGCCGCGCAATCGGTTGAACCCGGGCGTGAAATATCTGCCGCAGTGGAACCCGGATTATTTCGATATGAAACCGATCAGTAAAGTGATCAGCGAAGCGCTGGCCGAGAAGAAATAGGATTCGGAGTTGTCTCGCGCAAAGGCGCAAAGGACGCAAAGATCGGAAAGGGATTACTTACCACGAAGGACACGAAGGAAAGAAAAAGTAGAGCTATTTTTTTTCCGAACCTTCGTGTCCTTCGCGATCTGCGTGGTGAAAATTGAATTCTAGAGGAACATCATGCTCAGCCAAGAAGAAAACAATCTGCTCACACAAGTCAGCCGCGGCACACCGATGGGCGAGTTGTGGCGGCGCTATTGGCTGCCGATTGCCGCGGCGTCGGAGTTGATTGACAAACCGACCAAAAAAATTCGTTTGCTCGGTGAAGACTTGGTGCTCTACCGCGACAAGCAGGGGCGGCCGGGTTTGATCGGGCCGCAGTGCGCGCATCGGCGCATGTCGATGCTCTTGGGAATTCCCGACAACGACGGTTTGCGCTGCCCCTATCACGGCTGGCTTTATGGCAAAGACGGCAGGTGTTTGGAGCAGCCCTATGAAACCGCGGAAGACCCCAACAGCACGTTCAAGGATCGCATTCGCATGCCGGCCTATCCCGTGCAGGAACTGGGCGGGCTGATCTTTGCCTACCTCGGCCCCGAGCCGGCGCCGCTGATACCGCGCTGGGAACTATTCGTGCGTGACGGCGTGCTGCGCGACATCGGCGCCGCGGTGATCCCGTGCAATTGGCTGCAGATCATGGAGAACTCCCTCGACCCGGTGCACGTCGAGTGGCTGCATCAGCATTTTTTCAACTACGTGCAGGAACGGCTGGGGCGCACGGAATTCAAAGGCAAACCGGTGAGCCATAAGAAAATTAATTTTCGTGAGTTCGAACACGGCATCGTCAAAACCCGCATGCTCGAAGGCCAGACCGAAGAGAGCGAAGACTGGCAAGTCGGCCATCCGGTTTTGTTTCCCAATATCCTTTTGAGCGGCAGCACGCAGCGGCCGACGTTTCAAATTCGTGTGCCCTTGGATGATTCCCACACGCTGCATCTCTGGTACACCTGCTACGCGCGGCCCGACGCCAAGCCGCAGGACGTGATTCCTTTCTACCAAGTGCCGGTGCCGGGCGTCGACGCCAACGGCGAGCCCGACTGGTCGCTGCTCGACAACAACAGCGGCGAAGACATCATCGCCTGGGTGACGCAGGGCGGCGTGGCGGACCGCACGCAAGAGGCGCTTGGGCTGTCGGACAAGGGGATTATTCTATATCGCAAGCAGCTGAAAGAGCAGATGGAGAAAGTTCGCGCCGGGCAAGATCCGATGAATGTGTTCCGCGACCCGGCAAAGAATCAATTGCTCAAATTGCGCTTGGAAGACGCCAAGCTCAACAGGGGCAGTTTTCGCGGCGGTGGGCCGACGCGACAGGGTGGGGCGACGAAGTATAGTCCGGTGCTTAACTCGGAGGAGTAACCCCTCGGTACCCCGGCTATGAATATCAGAATCGGCCTAGTGGGCCTTGGCACCGGGGGGCGCTCGCTGCCGCTGGCGATTCGCAAGACGAGTGGCTTCGATTTCGTCGCCGGCGCCGATCTGCGCGAGAAAGCGCGGGCGCAGTACGCCGCCGAGTTCGGCGTGCAAACCTTCGACAGCGTCGAGGCGATGTGCGCGATGAAAGACTTGGACGCGGTCTATGTCGCCACACCCAATCCGTTTCACGCGCCGCACGCGATGGCCGCGATGGAGCGCGGCAAGCATGTGATGGTCGAAAAGCCGATGGCGCTAACCCTGGAAGACTGCGATCGTATGATCGCTGCAGCGGAAAAAAATCGCGTCAAGCTGATGGTCGCCCACACGCGCAGCTTCAACGAGCCGATTCGCAAGATGCGCGAGATCATCAGCAGCGGCCGGTTGGGGCGCGTGACACAAGTGCACACGCTGCGCTATTCGCCCTGGCTCTTGCGGCCGCGCGAGCCGGTGGAGATCGATACTACGCTGGGCGGCGGTGTGTGCTACCGCCAGGCGCCGCACCAGGTCGACATTGCCCGCCTGTTGGCCGGCGGCGTGGCCCGGAGCGTGCGCGCGATGGCCGGCCGATGGTCGCCAGAGAATGCCACGGAAGGGAATTATTCGGCATTGATCGAGTTTGCCGGCGGTGTGGCCGCGACCTTGATCTACGATGGCTACGGCTATTTTGACGATCGTGAGTTAATCGAAGGCGATGTTTTTGGCGGCCGCGAGGCCGTCACCGCCGGGCAGCGGCTCCGCAAAGCACGCGCCGAAGGCAATCTCGACAAGGACACCAGCCGCTCGGGTGTGGCGTTCGATATCGAGCGCGGCGACGCTCCGGCCGAGCGCCGGCCGCGCCAGCCGTTTTTCGGTCTCACGCTGGTCAGCTGTGAGCGCGGCGCGCTCAGGCAGTCGTCAAAAGGGGTGTTTGTCTACGATGAAAAGGGCCGCAGCGAAGAGCTCTGCAGCGAATGGCAAGGGCCGTTGCGGGTTGAGCTGGGCGATTTCTACAAAGCCGTAAGAGAAGACAAGCCCATGCCCCATGACGGCCATTGGGGTAAGGCGACCCTGGAAGTCTGTCTGGCGATCTTGCGGTCGAGTCGCGACGGCAGCGAACATAAGTTGGCGTGGCAAGTGGCGAGCCGGTACTAGCAGGCAGCCAAAAAAATTCATCGGAGCCCTTCGACTAAGCTCAGGGCGGACGGTTCGGAAGTTGAAATCGTTGGAGAGAATCCGTTTCCGGTTAGACCTGTCGAACCATTCACCGCTTAATCTTTGGAGGCTGCTGTTAGAACGCGACGGCCCTGGGGCTTTCCTCTTGCACTCCCCGCCGACAAAGGATAAAAACTCGCTGGCATTGGAATAATGAAGACCATGGCGAAGACCGAGACCGCGAACATAGAGGTCGCCCCCCGCTCCTGGTTCCCGCCACTCGATGGTGGCACGGCGATCATGACTGTGCTGATCGCCTTCATGGGGTTTTATGTCCTCTACCCCTTGACGCTGATCGTTATCAATAGTTTCAATACGGCAACCATCGCCGAGCCAGAAGTCTACGGCCTCGATGCCTGGCGCAAGGCGTTCGCCGAGCCAGGTATTTGGCGCTCGCTCTGGAACAGCGTCAAGATCGGCATTGTTTTGCAGCTGATCGCGCTGCCCTCCGGTATTTTCATCTCCTGGTTGCTGGCGCGAACCAATATTTACGGCGCCAACTTGTTCGAGTTCGGTTTCTGGATATCGTTTATTCTGCCCAATTTGGCGACGACCTTCGGCTGGATGCTGCTGCTCGATCCGAGCACAGGGCTGGTCAATAGCTGGCTGCGGCCGCTGGGAATCAACTTCGACATTTACTCCTTTTCCGGCATCATCTGGGCCCACCTGATGGCCAATGGGATTTCCACCAAGGTCATGCTGATGACGCCGGCGTTCCGGCGCATGGACGCGTCGATGGAAGAGGCGAGCCGGATGTCGGGAGCGAGTCCGTTTACCACGCTGTTGCGCATTACCATCCCCGCCATGACCCCAGTTATTATCGTGGTCTTTCTGCTCAGCGTCATTCGTATCTTCAGCAGCTTCGAGACTGAGCTCCTGCTCGGCGTGCCCTGGGGCTTTTACGTTTACGCCACCAAGATTGTCGATCTGGCGCGCCAGGAACCGCCGCTGGTCAATCAAGCGGCGGCGCTGGGCAGCGTGATTCTGATTTTCTTGATCGCCTTCATTCCGATTCAGCGCAGGCTTATCGCGCGCCGCCAGTTCACGACCGTGACCGGCCAGTTCAAACCCAAGATCATCGAGCTCGGCATCTGGCGTTGGCCGGCGACGATCTTGGTCGGTTTCATCGTCTTCCTGCTCGATGTCGTGCCGATCTTGAGCGTCTTTGGCGGCAGCTTCATGACCCGCTTTGGCTTTTTTAATCTGCCGAAAACTTGGACGATCGAATATTGGAAAATGGCGCTGTCTGATCCGCGCATCCTGCAGGGGTTGCAGAACACTTTGATCATCGCTTTCAGCGCGGCCATTGTCGGCGCGCTTTTCTTCTCGCTGGTTGGCTATATTCTCGTGCGCACCAAATATCCGGGCCGCGGCATTCTCGATTCGATCTGCTGGCTGCCCTCGGCAATTCCCGGCGTGCTTTCCGGTCTGGGTCTACTGTGGATGTTTCTCGGCACGCCGTTCTTCCGGCCGTTCTATGGGACGCTGTTTTTGCTCGTCATTGCTTCGGTGTTGGGCGGCATCACGCTGTCGACGCAAATACTCAAGGCTAACTTTGTGCAATTGGGCAACGAGCTCGAAGAGGCCTCACGCATGTCAGGCGCCGGATTCTGGCGCACTTATTTCAAAGTCGTCTTCCCATTGATGGCGCAGACGATGGTGTTAGTCGCAGTGCTGAAGTTCATGTTCGCGGCGCAGCAAACGTCGAGCATTATCTTGCTAGCCACCTCCGAGACGCGCACGCTGTCGCTGCTGGCGCTGGACCAGGTGGCCGCCGGCTATCGCGAAGTCGCCAGCATTACGGTTATTTTCATCATGCTGCTCACCCTTGGCGTCGCGCTAGTGGCCCGGTCGTTTGGTCTCAAAGTCGGCATCCGCGCCGATTGATCAAAGTTCAAGACAGGAAGTTGCATAGTGAGTTTTCTACGGATTCAAAACCTCTATAAAACCTTCGGCCAAGTGGCTGCGGTCAACCGCATCAATCTCGATATTGCCGAGGGGGAATTCTTCACACTTCTGGGTTCCAGCGGTTGCGGCAAGACGACGACGCTGCGCATGGTCGGCGGTTTGGAAAAGCCGGACAGCGGCGAGATCCATCTCGGCGACCAATGCTTGGCAGCGCCCGGCAAGAACCTGTTTATCAAACCGGAAAAGCGCAACATGGGTATGGTGTTTCAATCCTATGCGCTTTGGCCGCATATGACCGTTTTCGAGAACGTTGCCTATCCGCTAAAGCTGCGCGGCATCAAAGGCGCTGACGCGGCGAAGAAAGTCTCTGAAGTTTTGGGTTTGGTGGGACTCTCCGGATTGGAAGAGCGCCCCGCGCCGGCGCTCTCTGGCGGCCAGCAGCAGCGCGTCGCGTTGGCGCGCGCGTTGGTGTTCTCGCCCAAGGTGCTGTTGCTAGACGAACCGCTGAGCAACCTCGACGCGCAGCTGCGCGAAGAGATGCGCCGCGAGTTAAAATCGCTGCAGCAGCGGGTCCACATCACCGTCATCTTTGTTACCCACGATCAGATCGAAGCGCTAAGTCTGTCGGACCGCATCGCGATCATGAGGTTCGGCGTGCTCGAGCAGGTCGGCGCCCCTGAAGATGTTTACTTCCGGCCGGCGACGCCCTTTGTGCGCGACTTCTTGGGCAAGACATTTTTATTGCCGGGCAAAGTCAGCGCCCTTTCCGACAAACAGGTCAACGTCGAGGTTCAAGGCGTGGGCGCGGCTTCGCTGGCGGTGCCGCGCGCCAATGTGATCGGCTCGGCCAACGGTTTTCCCGCCGTCGGCCAGGGCGTCATGGTGGCGATTCGCCCTGAGCAGGTGGATCTCTCGGGGAATCGTCAAGAGGGCCGCGCCAACATGGTGGAAGCCGCCCTGCAAGGAGTGCAGTTCCTCGGCGACCGTTACGAATACGCCGTCAAACTCGGCACCGAGTCGCGCGTACTACTCTCGCCGGTTTCTCAAGGGCTCAGGGCCGGCGATAAAGTGTTGCTCGATCTGAAGCCGGAGGGCATGACCCTCTGGCCACGCGACGCGTAGCGTCGCGCCATTCAAGGGTTACCGTTCAAAGAGTGCAACGCTCTAAAACTTCCATCGAGCGGCTTTAATGTTACCGTTTTGTCGCCCAATCCTTCGCCGTGCGTTGAGCACCTTAGCGGCTGCGTTCCTATTGTTTCTGGTGACCCCCTGGGCCGAGGCGGCAGAAGCGAAAAGCGACGCCGAATGGGCACGCACGCTCGAAGCCGCCAAAAAGGAGGGCAAAGTCAGCGTCTTCCTCTATCAGCGGGAAAACATCGAAGCAGCGGTCAAAGCCTTCGAAAGGAAGTATCCCGAGATCCAAGTTGTTACGGCGGCGACCCCGGCTGCAGAAACCGGGCCGCGCTTGATGGCGGAACGGCGTGCCGGAAAGTTTCTCTGGGACATTTGCATTTGCGGCCCGACCACACCGTTTGCGGTGTTGTATCCAGCCAAAGCCCTCGATCCGATCAAACCGGGCTTGCTGTTGCCCGAAGTGCTCGACCTATCAAAGTGGTGGGAAGGCAGACACCACTACATGGACCCGGAGGGCAATTACATTTTCGTCTTCCTGGGCAGCGTCGATATGCCCAATCTTTTTTACAACAAAAATCTTGTTGACCCGAAAGAATTCAAATCCTACTGGGACATGCTCAACCCCAAATGGCGCGGCAAAATCGTCTCACTCGATCCGCGCCAGCCGGGGCGGCAGCGCGTCGGCGGGCGGTTTATCTACAATATTCCCGAGCTGGGTGAGAAATTTTTGACTCGGCTATTCACCGAAATGGACGTTGCTTTGAGCCGCGACGACCGCCAGGCGCTCGACTGGCTGGCAGTCGGGAAGTACGCGCTCTGTCTCATGTGTGGCAATATCGAAGCGGCCACAGCGCAGGGTTTGCCGGTGGGCGAGTTCGACGTCTATCGCTGGAAGGAAACCCCGGGGATCTATTCCGGCAGCAACGGCACTGTAGCGCTGATGAACCAAGCGCCCCATCCGGCTGCGGCAAAAGTGTTTCTCAACTGGCTGTTGTCGCGCGAAGGGCAGCTGTCGTTTCAGAAAATCATGAACTCGCCGGATTTGCTGGTGGAATCGATGCGCACGGACATCGCGAAAGATATGATACCGGCGCATCAGCGTCGCGTCGCGGGAACCAAGTATATCATTATGGATACTGCCGAGCGCAGCAACCAGGAGCCGGTGAATAAGCTGCTGAAAGAGATTATTAAGAAATAGACTCGGACCAGAAGATTTAACCGCAAAAAAGCGCAAACGGCGCAAATGAAATTGGAATTGCAGGGGCGGGTTTGCCATCCGCCCTTTTTTAGCGTGAAGCAGAACATGCTGGTTTTCCTATTTGCCTTCATACTATCCCTTCTAGGCTTGAAGCCGATGCTCGGCGCCGCCGAGCCCTGGCAAGCCGAGTGGGATCGCGCACTCAAAGCCGCCGAGCAGGAAGGCGAGCTGACCTATTACACTCTCGGCGAAGTCGGTTTTGTCTCGGAGTTTGAAAAGAAATTTCCGCGCATTAGAGTCCGCGTCGTCCAGGGCAAGGGCAATGAGCTGCTGGCGCGCATGATGGCCGAGCGGCGCGCCGGTAAGTTTCTCGCCGACGTGGCGCGCATCGGAAATACTTCTCCTTACGCGCTCTACCAGGCCAAAGCTCTGCAGCCGATATCCACCGCGTTTATTCTTCCCGAAGTGAAAGACGAATCAAAATGGTGGTCGGGCAAGCATCAGTATATCGACAGCGAGGGCAAATATATTTTCGTGCCGGTGGGCAGTGTGTCGGTGAACATGGTGGCTTATAACACCGAGACTGTGGTGCCGGCGGAGTTGCATTCGTTCTGGGACCTTTTGCAGGAGAAGTGGCGCGCCAAGATCGTTGTCATCGATCCGCGCGCGACAGGCTATGGCCGCAGCGGTGCGCGCGCGGCTTATTCCCATGCTCAGCTCGGCGCGGACTTTCTCCGCCGCTTGTTTACTGAGCAGGTGGTGATGGTTTCACGTGATTATCGTCAGGCCATCGATTGGTTGGCGCAAAAAAGGTTTGCCATCATGCTATTTGGCAACGGCGATGATGTGCTGCAAGCGAGAGCGCAGGGGTTGCCGGTAAACGTCGTCGACACTGGCGTATGGAAGGAGGGCGGCATGTTGGAGCCGGGGGCTTTTACACTGGCCTGGGCCGACAAATCGCCGCACCCCAACGCCGCAAAAGTTTTTATCAATTGGCTCCTATCGCGCGAAGGTCAAATCGCCGTGCAGAAAGACGGCAGCGTCAACGATTCGCTGCGCATCGACATCCCCAAGACCGACGTGCGGCCCATGGCGCGGCGCAAAGATGGCGCGAAGTATATGGTCACTTGGAAAGAAGAGTGGATTGACGCCGAGCCAATGCAGCGTGTGGTCAATCAGGCGCTGGCGCGCAGCACACGAAAAAATTGAAAATTAAAAATTAAAATTGAAACTTCGGATGGCTATCTTCGATGCTCCAGCGTCGATGCGCGGTCCTTAACGCCAACGCTTGTCTCCATTCAACTGCTTGTTGTAAGAGAAGATTTGAAGCCGGAGAGAATCATGATCAGCAAGGAAGAAAACCAACGACTGACGCAGATCAAAGCCGGCACGCCGGTGGGCGACCTGCTGCGCCGCTATTGGTACCCGATTGCGGCGGTTTCCGAGTTGGCGCGCCATCCGACCAAGTTCGTTAAATTGCTCGGTGAAGAGTTGGTGTTGTTCAAGGAGCCCAACGGTAAACTCGGCTTGATCGATGCGTATTGCGCGCACCGGCGCGCAAACCTGGTTTACGGCATGCCCGAAGAAGGCGGCGTACGCTGTTCCTATCATGGTTGGAAATTCAATGGCGCGGGGCAGTGCGTCGAGCAGCCGTTAGAAGAAACGCTGAACAAATGTTTCAAAGAAAAAATTCAGCTTACCCATTACATCGCCGAAGAATTGGGCGGCTTGATCTTTGGTTATATTGGGCCGCAGCCGGCGCCGCTGGTGCCGCATTGGGACTTGCTCGTCGAAGAAAATTCCTGGCGCGAGGTGGGTTACACCTTGACCCGCTGCAACTGGCTGCAGGCGGCGGAAAACATTCTCGATCCGGTGCACGTCGAATGGCTGCACGGCGTGTTTCGCAACTATTCCGCCGAGCGCACCGGCCGCACGGATCGGATTCGCAAACGGGTTAAACATCTCAAAGTCGGTTTCGACCTGGGCGAGTTCGGCATTATCAAGCGACGCATCTTAGAAGGCGAAGATGAAGAGTCCGATGATTGGAAAAAGGGCCACTGGCTGATTTTCCCGTGCACGCAAAAGGGCCCGGACATGCTGCGCTTCCGCGTGCCGGTGGACGAAACCCACACGGCGCAGTGGTATTACTCGATTCATCCTCTAGAGAAAGGCGAGACGCAGACCGCCGACGAGATGCCGCTCTATCACATGCCATCGCCAGAGCTCGATTGGCACGGCCAGCCGCAGTTTCAATACCTCGACAACGATGTCGACCCGCAGGACAATGCGATCTTCATTTCGCAGGGCCCGGTGTACGACCGCACTAAGGAAATGCTTGGCGAGTCCGACCATGGCCTGGTGTTGTATAGGCATTTGATCGACAATCAAATTAAACTGATCGCTGCCGGCAAAGATCCGATCAACACGTTTCGCGATCCGGCGAAAAACCAGCGCATCGAGCTGGAGACCGAAAGCCGCGACAAATTTCTCACCGGCAGGCTGGGCGCGCGCGCACGCTACTCGCAGCGGTTTAAGCCGCTGGCGGATCCGGCAAAACCGCTACCTTGAGCCGTGGTGGCTTTGACCTGGCTTTTAGCTCCGGGCGGGCCGGCATGGAACGAGCCAAAAAGTCGCTAAAATTTAGGGCGATTGTGTTATTGTTTGGCTTTGATGGCGGTTAAGGGAGCGGTGTGACAGGCCGCGTGGCCCGCCCCGTTGCCATCGACCCTTTGAGCTTCTAGATTAAGCAGCGATGTTGTTCAACAGCACGGTTTTTCTGTTCCTGTTCCTACCGGTCACCTACCTCGTCTTCTGGGCCCTGCCGAACAAGAACCAGCGCTACCTCTGGTTGACCGTCACCAGCTATGTTTTCTACGGCTACTGGAACTGGTGGTACTGCTATCTGATGGCGTTCGCTACGGTGGTGAGCTACCTGACCGGTCTAGGTTTTCTCCGCTGGCAAAACAGTCCGCGCGCACGCCGGTTATTACTGATAGTGCCGATCGCGATTGAACTAGGACTGCTGGGCTATTTCAAATACACGGATTTCAGCATCCAGATGCTCAACGGCCTGTTGAGTTGGCAGGGGCTGGCGACGCTCCCCTTGCCACAGATTCTGCTGCCCATTGGCATTTCGTTTTACATTTTTCACACGATTACCTACATCGTCGATTGCTACCTTGAAGTGATCAAGCCGACGCGGAATTTTTTGGAATTTTCCTGCTACGTCTCGCTGTTTTCTCAGCTTGTGGCGGGGCCGATCGTGCGCTTTCGCGAACTGGAAAAAGACCTTGAGCGCATCGATCTGACGAGCCGGCGCGACTTTCTCGATCGCGGCTGGTCGTTCTTCACGATTGGGTTGATTCAGAAAGTGGTCATTGCCGATTCCATTGCCGCGGTCATCGATCCGGCCTTTCAGAACGTCTGGTCGCTGTCCACCGCGTCGGCGTGGTTGTGTATGCTCGGCTACACCTACCAGATCTATTTCGACTTTGCCGGCTACAGCAATATGGCAGTGGGTTTGGGCCTATTGTTCGGCCTGCATATTCCGCAGAATTTCAACTCACCTTATCGCGCGGTCAATCCCGCGGACTTTTGGCGGCGCTGGCACATGACGCTGTCGCGCTGTTTTCGCGACTATGTGTACTTGCCGATGATTGGACGGCGGCCAGCCGAGCGCCGTATCTATCTTGTAACGCTGGTGACGATGACCCTCTGCGGTTTGTGGCACGGGGCGAATTACACCTTCGTGCTCTGGGGCGCCTATCACGGTTTACTGCTGGTGATCTATACCCGATACGCCGCGTTCTGGGATGGCTGGGCGCCATGGCTGCAGCGCGCCGTCACGTTCTTCCTTGTGCTCTTCGGCCTAGTGCTGTTTCGCGCGCCGGACTACGCGACGGCAAAGGCGATCTTCGCCCGGCTTTTGCTGCCGTATGACGGCGCGCCTTTGATCGGTGCGGGAGTTTTGGTGGTCTTTTTAATC
This sequence comes from Deltaproteobacteria bacterium, assembly GCA_016874755.1. NCBI lineage: Bacteria > Pseudomonadati > Myxococcota > Myxococcia > Deltaproteobacteria bacterium. The sequence goes on from VGTH01000010.1 coordinate 59,174, forward strand.
TTGGCCGGAGCGATCGCTCATTTCGGCCCCAATACATTTGAGATGCCGCATCAATGGCGGCCATTGGCGACAGCGAGTCTGTGCTTGTTGTTTGTGCTATCGCTGTTCCTGATTTATGGGGCAAAAAGCTCGCCTTTTCTCTACTTCCAATTTTGATATAGGTGAAAAGGCCATGGATAAGCTGCTGCAAACCTTCGCCACCGTGTTGAAAGTCGGAGCTGCGTCGCTCAACGATGACAGCTCTCCCGAGAACACGCCGAGCTGGGACAGCATGAATGCCGTGCGCCTGGTGACCGCCATCGAGGAAACCTTCGGCATTGAGCTGACGACCACCGAGATATTGCGCATGCGTACGATTGGCATGGCGCGCGATGTGCTGCGCCGAAAAGGCATACAAGTTTAGGCTTCATGGCGAACTCCAATGGCTGAGCTGTCGGCAAATATCATCGAAGCTGCCAAAGCGGCGGCAACGCCGCTTGAGGCGCGCATGTGCTGGGGCGAATGGGAACCAAACTTGCAAGCCAAACCACTAAGCCGGTAAAGATTGCACTCTGCGCTACTTTCACGACCGAGCCGATAGACCCCTATATCGGTGTCGAACTGTTGCGCCATGGCATCGCCGCGGCGCTGCGCCATTCGCCCTACAACTAGATTTATCCCGAACTGCTTTCTCCTGCGTCGACTCTGCGCGTGGAACCCGCCCCTGACGTCGTCGTCATTCTGTGGCGCATGGAGGAGCTCTTGTCTGAAGCGCTGAATTTGCTGATCAAAGACCCCGCCGGGGCGCGCGAAGCCGCCCAACTGGAGATCGGTCAGCTGCTCGGCGCTGTCAAAGTCTTCCTGCAAAACTCCAACGCCACGGTTATCGTCAATACCCCGCCGCGGCCCGATGTCCGTCCGTTAGGTTTGCTCGATGCTCGTGTCGAAGGCGGCATTGCGGCTCTGCACGCCGACGTGGTGGCTTATTGGCGCCGCGCTTTAGGCGATATGAGCCGCGTGCACCTGGTCGATGTCGACGGTGCGCAGCGCGATTTTGGCGCGCAACGCGCTGCCAGCCCGCGTATGTGGCTGCTGGCGAAAATTCCCTGGACCGAGCCATTTTCTCAGGAAGTCGGCAAACGGATTGCGCAGGTCGTTAAGTCGCTCAAGCAGCCGGCGAAGAAAGTGTTGGTGATGGACTGCGATAACACGCTGTGGGGTGGCGTGGTGGGGGAGGATGGGCCTTTGGGTGTGCAGGTGGGTGAGGATGCCCCGGGCAATGCCTACGTCGAATTACAGCGCTACGCGCTCAAGCTGCGTGAACGGGGCGTGCTGCTGGCGCTGGTGAGCAAGAACGATGAAGCCGACGTGTGGGAAGTGTTCGAGCGCAATCCTGGAATGATCCTGAAGCGCGAACACATTTCGGCTGCGCGCATCAACTGGCTAGCCAAGTCGCAGAATCTGCGCCAGATCGCGCAGGACTTAAATCTTGGCTCCGATAGTTTTGTGCTCATCGATGACAGCGCCGCCGAGTGTGCCGAGGTTGCCGCCAATGCTCCTGAAGTGGTGACGCTGCACTTGAATGGCGACGCTGCCTACTACGTGCAACTTCTTGACTCATCCGGCGCCTTCGATCAGTTGACCCTTACAAGCGAAGATTTGCAGCGCGCCGACATGTATGCGCAGGAGCGGCAACGTGAAATCTTGCGCATTGAAGTGAAGACGATGGAGGAATATTTGGCTGGGCTCGGACTGCGGGTCCGGGTGGCACCGGTGAGTGAAGAACAACTTGGTCGGGTCACCCAGTTAGTGAACAAGACCAACCAATTCAACATGACGACTAAACGCTACAGTGAAGCCGATGTGCGCAAGCTTTGGCAAGATCGGACTTGGCATCTCTACGCGTTGTCGGCAACCGACCGCTTCGGCGAATACGGGCTCACCGGTGTGGTCTTCTGCGTTGAGCGAGCCGAGGCCTGGGAGTTCGATACTTTAGTGTTGAGCTGCCGGGTGCTCGGCAGGGGAGTGGAAACGGCGCTGTTGGCGGTTTTACAGGCGCAGGCGCGCCAGCATGGCCAATACATTCTGCGCGGCCGCTTTATTCCTACCGCCAAGAATGGCATGGCGAAAAACTATTATCCGGACCATGGCTTTATCGAAGTCAATGGCGTATATACCCTGAGCGCCAATAAGCCTTTGCGTGTGCCAAGCCATATTGCCTTGGAAACAGAAAGTAGTGGAAGGGTAAGTATCGCAAAGGCTCCGAATAAGGCTGTGGCTGTGTAAGTTATGATTTGGTAATCTTTCTACAGGAGTGTCGCCGTTGGTGATTGGCATGATTGTTCGAACGAAATCTACATTGAAACTAGCAGCTGTGATTCTTGCATTCGTGGCCTGCGCAGCCCACGCTGAAGCCGCTACGTTGACGGTTAGTCCCACGACCGTCACAGGCGGTGCTACTGTGACCGCAAACTGGAACGCCATTGCGACCCCCGTCAGCACTGATTGGATCGGACTTCATACGCTTGGTGCTCCGGACTCGAGTTATTTGCATTGGGTTTATGTTAGTTGCTCGCGCACAGCGGGTAGTGCGGCCGCCAGCGGTTTCTGCCCCTTTGCATTGCCGAGCCCGTTGGCCCAGGGGAACTACGAGCTGCGGCTGTTTGGCGCCGGCAGTTATAATCGCCTAGCGACCAGCAACCCAATGACAGTCCCTGGGGCATCGTTGACCGCGAACCCTGCAGTGGTCGCTCCCGGGGCCGCTGTGATGGCGACCTGGAATGGGATCGCAACGCCGACGGGTGCCGATTGGATCGCGTTGTACGCAGTCGGTGAGGCTGATACCGCTTATTTAAACTGGCTCTATGTGAATTGCACGCGCAGCGCCGGCAGCGCGGCTGGCTCCGGGTCGTGTCCTGTGACCGTCCCTAGTTCCGTCGCCAACGGATCGTACGAACTACGCTTATTTGCCAGCAATAGTTATGGGCGATTGGCAGTCAGCAATTCCTTCACGGTGAGTCCGAACACCGGGCCGACGGTGAGCATCGGTGTCCCGACCCCGAGTGTCGCGGAAAACGCTGCACCCGGCGTGAAGGGCGTCATTAGGGTCAATCGCACTGGCTCAACCACAGCGGCCGTGACCGTGTTCTACAGCCGCGGCGGCAGCGCTACGAATGGCATCGACTACGTGGCGCTGCCGACCAGTATCACGATCCCCGCTGGATCGGCTTACGCCGATATTGAGGTCATACCACTCAACGATAGCAGCTCCGAAGGCGACGAAACGGTTGTTATCAGTTTGGCGAGCGACGCGTCCTATGCCTTAGGCACGCCTGCCGCCGGCACTGTGACCATCGTCGACGATGATCCGCCTTTGCCCGTAGTAACGATAACCGCGACAGACGCCATTGCGACCGAAGGCACGCCAGCTACCGACACCGGGGCTTTTACGGTGACGCGGACGGGGAGCACCGCGCAGCCCCTAACCGTCGATTTCGCGATCTCCGGAACCGCGTTCAAAGATACCGATTATACGCTTGGCACCGGCGCGAACACGAGTATTACCATACCAGCGACTTCGCTCACGGCGGTGATCACCGTGACACCCATCGATGACAACTTGGTGGAGCCCAATGAAACCGTCGCCATCACGCTGAGCCCGAAGGCCAACGTCTATACCCTCGGCGTGCAAACAGCGGCTACCGTCACCATAGTCGACAACGATGTTCCTGTGGGCCCGAGCATCGCTGCCAGCCCCGGCAGTGTGGGCCAGGGAGGCGTTGTGACGGCGACCTGGAGCGGCATTATTAGCCCGACGTCGCGCGACTGGATTGGCCTCTATTCCACCGCGGGTGGCGGTTATCTCGCATGGATTTACGTGAGCTGCACCCAGAGTGCCGGCAACCCCATGGCAGCAGGCTCGTGTCCCATGACGGTGCCGAGTTCGGCATCCCTCGGAAGCTACCAACTGCGGCTGTTTGCCAACAACAGCAATACGCTGCTCGCGACCAGCAATGCGTTCAACGTTATTGCGTTGCCCGTAGTCTCGATCACTGCGAGCGACGGCACCACCACCGAAGGAACGCCTTCGGATACCGGCGTGTTTACGGTGAGCCGCACTGGTAGCACGGCAGCAGCACTAACCGTGAGTTATACAATCGGCGGAACCGCCACCAACGGCGGCGACTACGACGGCCTATCGGGAAGCGTCATTATTCCGATCGGTGCGGTCTCGGTGCCAATTACCGTGGTGCCTCGCGAAGATAACCTCGTCGAAGGCAACGAGACGGTCATCATCACCTTGACGTCTAGTTCTGCCTACACCGTGGGTGCACCGGGAAGCGCCGCTGTGACGATCGTCGACAACGACGTGCCGCCGGCCCCGAGCCTTACGGTGAGCCCTGGCATCGCGTCCTCCGGGAGCTCGGTCATGGTCAGTTGGAGCGGTATCGTCAGTCCGAGCCACCGAGATTGGATGGGGCTTTATGCGGTCGGAGCGCCGGACGCGAATTATCTTAGCTGGATGTTTGTGAGCTGTAGCCAGAACGCCGGCAGTAGCGCCATCCCTTCCGGCGCCTGTGTTGCCGTCTTACCCGGAAATCTAGCCAACGGCCTTTATGGGTGGCGTTTGTTCGCCAACAGTGGCTACACTCGCCTGTCGACTAGCAACCAGATGCTGGTCACCCCACAAGCGACGAATATCGTGATTGTCGCTCCGGCACGCAATGTCCTAGCTGCTCCCAACGTGGCGACACTCAGCATCGCACGACAAGAATGCAACACGGCATTTTCAATTCCCTATATTCAAACGAGCAATTCACTTTCGGTGACTGCCATCTCGGGAACGCTGCCGAACGGCGGCGGAGTAAAATTTGTACTGAACGAAAACAGCGCCGGAGAGGTCGTTCAGTTTGCCATGGCGTCACCATACCGCGCGACTTTCGCCGGTTTGGCCAAGGGTGAATATCGAGTCGATGCCTATATTGTCGATTCAACGCAGAACGTTGTCGCGGGTGCTTTGAACCGCGATTTCCTGACGCAACTTGGCATTGGCGATATCTACGTTGCAATTGGTGACTCGATCACCGAGGGGTACGATGGGGTTGCCTACAACGTTGCGCCGTATACGAGCTGGCTGGCGGCGCCGATTGCCTCGATCGATCAGCGCAATTATCCTCAATGTGGCATAGCCAGCGGGGCCTACCGAGATCACTGGCAGGAAGCAAGCCACCATATTGCCCTCAACGATAGGCTCGAAGCTTTTTTTGACTCTCCTAACTTCATTCTCAACGAAGGTGTGGCAGGTATTAACGCGGGCAACTACTTGTCGCGCATGTTGAGCGCGCAGTGGCAAAACCGCATGAACGCGCTGCGGCCGAACAAGTGGCTCATCCATCTAGGCAGCAACGACCCCGGTGGCTCGGCAACCTTTCAGAACACCATGCAAAGTATCATCAATGTGTTGAAGAATACTTATGGGGCTACTGGTTCCGATATCGTCCTGGCGGTGCCGCAAAATAAGACCAATTGGCAGCCTTACATCAATAATCTCATCGCGGGCAACGGCCTGACAGCGGGCCCTGATTTCAATGCCTTTTATCTGAACCACCCGAGCTTGGTGAACGTCAATAATCCGGTGCACCCCAATCCTGCCGGCCATGCCGAGATGGCCCGCCTCTGGGCACCCTCTTTGATGGCGCCGGAGAACGTCGTCGCGCAGTCGGGGGGAACCGGTCAGGTGCAAGTCTCTTGGGATGACCTTAGGCTGCTCGAACCCACGATTGCCGGCTTCAGAGTGTTTTATGGATCCAGCCCGGCGGCGCTTACCAGCGTTGTTAACGTGGGTGCCGCCACTTCGACAGTTATCAATGTCGCTGGGGGAACTTACTACTTTTCAGTGCAGGCCTACGACAACGATGCGATCTTGGCGAACGTCACCGGCAAGTCGGTGCCGGTTAGTTTCCCCTAGTCAGTGAACCGGTCGACGCAGGTGACCCGGTGCCGACCGGTAGTTTATGACGGATCGCGGCCGCAATCTTGCTAGTTGTTGGAGGATTGGCCGGATTGTCCCGGCTATTATCGCGGTCGCGTTCATATTAGACGTCGCTCTGCGCTTTTTGCCGCTGGATCATTTTTCCTTCCGAGCTTGGGAAGCGATGCTGCGCTTTCGCGGCCTTTGTGGTCCATTCCGAAGCGACACTTCGTACGATCGCGAAAGCACCTACGGGGATCTTGCCGCGATGGCCAATCTGCCCGAGGCGAGACAATACCGCCGGGAAGTATTTACGACCGACAGCTTTGGCTATCGACAAAATCAGGTTAGCAAAAATCACGATCGACCTTATCGGATTTTGCTGCTTGGCGACTCAATGGGTGTCGGGAGCGGGGTCAGCGATCACCAGACCTTGACCGCTCAATTGGAGCGGCAACTCGACGTCGGCACCTACAATGCCGCCGCGCCAGATATTGCGTTTGTTCAAGCTAATCACATCGTGGCATTGGCGCGGCGACTGAAAATAACCGAAGGAACTGTGATGTTTCAGTATTTGGGGCGCGTGCCGTTGCCAACCCAGCAAGATGTTTCTGGCAATACCTTAGATACTTGCGGCCTTTGGCCGCGAGTTGCTTTGAGTTACTTTAGTGACTTCGTTAGGGTCTCACCCTTGGAAATTATCTCCCAACATACGCATAAACGGCTCCATAACGACGTCATTTTCCCCAATAGCTATAAAGACAACGTTGTGAAAAAAACTTTGACAAACGGCGAAAGGATGCTTTTTTACCCGCCGGATTTGAATGATTATCGCAGGCCCCGTGACTTGCAGGTTCACGGCGTTAAGCAGCTAGCGGAGAGATTAGCCAGCCACCGCCTTCGCTTGGTAGCAGTTCTGACGCCGGACAAATACACCGTCTATGAGCCGCTACTGAAGGACGCCGATCACCGTGGACGGACTGAAGGAAACTACTTGGACCGCGTCGAAGCGGCTTTGAGGGAGGCCGATATCCCCGTTATCAACCTGACGGGGTTTCTGCAGCAAAAAGCCCGGGAGCTCTACGCGCGCAATACCTACATCTACTGGCATGACGATGTCCACTGGAACGCCTTGGGCATCGAGATCGCCGCGCAGGAAATCGTCCGCCACAAGCTGATTCAGTGATGCGATGAGGCTGAGCGTTTCGCGCTCGCAGTGGTGACTGCAGGGTTAACGGTTGTCTCTGCCGTATCCCAACGAAAGTTTGGGATGCCGGGCACGCGCCAGGCGCAAAGCACGGTGACCAGCGTGACAAACAGGCCGCCAAAAACGGTGGTTTCACGCGCGCCGATCAATGGAATCAACAAGCCCGATTCGACCTGGCCGAGCGGGTGCAGGCCGCGGTTGCTCAGTTGAAACACGCCCATCACACGGCCGCGATATTGGTCCGGCGTAATCATTTGCATGATCGTGCCGCGCGATGCGCCCCAGACCGTGTCGGTCATGCCGACAAAGGCCATCAAGATGAGCGAAAGCATAAATGACGGCGATACGCCAAAGAGGGCAAAGAACAATCCGTATAGAATTGCCGAGATCAAGAGAATCTTGCCTTGATAGGGCTTTTGGCCGACGGCGAGATAAAGACTAGAGCCGACCACCGCGCCCAGTCCGCGCGCCGATTGCAGCAGGCCGAAGCCGTGGGCGCCGACTTTTAGAATATCGCTGGCAAAGATCGTCAGCATCGTGTGGTCCAGGCCGAAGACTGAAGCGAATCCTTCCATGACCGTGATGCCGAGGATAATTGGTTTCGACTTGATGTACGCAAAGCCCTCTTTGGTCTCGGCAAAAAAGTCGCGCTGACGCGACTCTTTGGGTTTGGCCGATAGGCGCAACGTTAGCAGCGTTGCGACGACCACCAAGTAGCTCGCGGCGTTGGCGTAAAAGGCGCCGGCGGTGCCCATCATGCTGATGGCGACGCCGCCAAGCGACGGGCCAATGAGCGCCGAGCCCTTCCACAAAAGTGAATTGAGGGCGACGGCATTGGGCAGCGCCGAGCGCGGCACGAGTGCTGGGAACAGGGCTTGACGCGCCGGCCCATCGAATGAACCGACGGCGGCGCTTAGAAACGTGAACGTGTAAATGTGCCAGGGTTGGATGCGGCCGATGTGATCGAGCAGGCCGATGCTGAGCGAAAGCAAGCCCAATAGGACTTGCGTCAAAAGCATCAGACGGCGGCGATCGTAGCGATCGGCAAACGTGCCGCTAATTAAGCCGAGGCCGATGGCGGGCACCGCGCGGAAGATGCCGTTTAAACCGAGCAAAACCGGTGAGCCGGTGAGCTGGTAGAGCAGCCAGCTCGTGCCGGTCATCTGCATCCAGGTGCCGATGTTGGAAATCAGTTGGCCCGACCAGAAGATGCGAAAGTCGCGATATTGCAGTGCCGCGAGGCGTCCACCGGTTGGCGGTTGGTGGTTGGGTTCGTCGGACATGCGGTCGCTGCGCGGGTGGATTGGGCGTTGCGAGGTTGCTAACCTCTGCCCTTGAAGATAGGCTTGCCTTCGCTGCGTTCGAGGTAGCGGACGAACTGATACTTGTTTTCAAGCAAATCAACATTGGTGCGCTGGATTTGCCGATGGCCGCGGCTCTCTTCGACTTTGGCGACGATAAGACGCAGGCCTGGTTCGTGGACGGCACCATGGGCTTCATGTTTAAACGCGGCAACGTCGCGCACTGTCACTGCGTGCTCTATGCCTGCGCCCTTTGCCATGCCAGCTAGATCGGTTCTACCTGCGGTGGCTGTGGGCTCGCTGATCTTGGTGCCGCTGTAGGCTTGATTGTCGAAAACGAACACCGCGAGATTGGCGGGATTCATATTGGCCACGGTGGGCAGATTGAACAGCGACAGGAGCAAACTGCCATCGGATTCGAGCACGATCACTTTCCTTTTTGGCAATGCCAGCGCGAGGCCAAGTCCGACCGAGAGGGCGTTGCCCATGGAGCCGAGCAGCAGGTTGCCGTCGTGCTTCGACAGGTGGCCCCATTCGACGCGTTGCCCGCTCAGCGAGGTGACGACCAGTTGATCGGTGATCAACGGCGCCAGCTGCTCTAAACATTCGTAGCGGTTCATGGCGCTAGTCTTTCGGCGTCTCGCCCATCTCTTTGAGAATCTCGCGCACCAGGCTCAGATCGAAGACGTCGTTCAGCGGCACATCGCGCTTCAAGTCGATGTTGAGCTTGGTGCTCTCGATGACTTTCTCCAGCGCGTCTCTGGGCGCGAGCAGGTTGCGCGCGAAGTTGCCGACGGTGGAAGCGTAGCTCTGCTCCGCAGTACTCTGCGACGTGCGGCTCCACTTCTGCAAAACATCAATGGCGCCCTTCTTGTCTTCGATGATGTAACGGTTGGCCTTGAGCAGGGCGCGCAGCACGCGCTTGACCTCGCCGCGGTTGTTTTTCAGCCGCTGCTCATGCAGCCCCAGGCCATTGACCGGGAACAGCAAAACATCGCTGGTGCGGACCAGGCTCTTGAAGCCGCGCGCTTGCGCGTGCAGGTCGGCGGGCGGCGAAACCACCGCCGCATCGACCAGACCCGATTCCAGTTGCGTCAAGCGGCCTGAGCTGCTGCCGGCCGCGACAAACTGCACGTCTTTACTCGGGTTCAGCTTGAAATGCTCGACAGTGAGCCGCGCCAGGATGTCGGTGGCCGAGCCGAATGAACTGATGGCGATCTTGCGGCCCTTCAGATCGGCAAAGCGGGTGATCTTTGGATGGGTCATGATCACGTGATTGGGGCGGTCGATCAATATCCCAGCGACTTTGACCGGCAAGCCGCGCAAATTCGCCGTCACCACCGATTGGAGAATGAGATTGTAGTCAATGTTCCCGCCGGCCAACGCCGCGATCGAAACGTTGGCGGTAATCTGCACCAGCTCGGCGTCGAGACCTTCTTCTTTAAAGAAACCTTTGAACTTGGCAACCCCGCCGCTGAGAAAAGACATGTCGGGGTTGGACACCGCGATGGTAATCTTTTGCGCGGAAGCTAAGCCGGGCAGCATCCCGGCTAAGGTGAGGGCCAGACAGATTTGTTTGATAGTTTTCATGCAACTAGTGATAGTGCTCCTTCGCTCAAAAATTTCCCGCGTATCCGAATTTCCCCTTTCCGTTCTCCGCGTTTCATACTTCACACCGTGAATTCCCCAGTAAACAACAGCGCCACCGGCTGCTTCAAGCCATGCATCATGCGCACGGCGTTCTTGATCTTTGTGTCAATCTCGTCGTCATTCCTCAAAATCTCGTGCTCGATGCCGAGCGCTTGCAGCTGCGGCACCATGTGCGTGCCATAGTGAGAATAAAGAAAGGTGCTGCGCCGGTCCTCCATGCTGCCGATGTAGCTGACCAGCAGCAGCATTGGCACCCCGTAGCGCTCACCCAGCGTGAGCAGGTTGTACGATGAGACGAAGAGTCCGGTTCCTTCCATGTACACCGCCGGCTGCTTGCCGCCCAGGGAAGCACCAGCGGCGATGCCGACTGCTTCGGCCTCGCTGGCAACCGGCACGAGTGTAAAGGAATTGTCCTTCTTGAGCACAGAAAGTATTTCACTCAAACGTGTCTCCGGTAAGTATGTTACAAAGTCGATAGCCGCTGCTTTGAGCGCGGCGACGAGTTTCTCCGCAGATTCAGGCTTCATGGTTGTTGAGCAGGGTAGGAACTAAAAGCCCAATGCGCAACCCCCCTTGCGCGGATCGGAACCGCCGATGAAGGCGCCGGATTCGGGATGGATCATGATCATATGCGCGCCGCCGAAGCTTTCGGGATTGCCGCCGACGACCTGGTGACCGCGGCGGGTTAGCTCGTCTTTCACGGGCTGTGGTACTGCCGGTTCCAAGCCGACTTTCGTTGCTTCGATGTGGTTAAAGCGCGCGGAAGAGATCGCCTGTTGCGGTGTCATGCCGTGATCGATGAGATTGGAAATGATCTGCGTCTGCACCTGCGGCTGCACATGGCCGCCTTTTAGACCTAGCGCAGCGTAAGGCTTGCCGTCCTTGAACATGAGTCCGGGCATCAGCGTATGCACGCAGCGCTTGTGCGGCGCGATGCAGTTGGGATGATTTTCATCGAGGGAAAACAGATGGCCGCGGTTCTGCAGGATGATTGCGGTCTCAGGCTCGACCACGCAGGAACCAAAACCCATGAAGTTGCTTTGAATGAACGACACTAGATTACCTTGGCTGTCCGCCACGGCCATGTACTCGGTGTCCGTTCCACTTGGCGCATTCGGATACGCGGCGGCCGCTTTGTTCATATCGATGAGCGAGCGTAACTTCTGTGCGCGCTTGCTTGCGAATAGATCAGCGACCGCCACTTTCATAGAGTCGCGGTCTGCCAAATGGCGATCGCGATCGGCAAACGCCAATTTTTTCGCCTCTATCATCGCGTGCAGCGCATCCGCGGAGTTCGGTCCCATCGATCTTAAGTCGAAGCCTTCGAGAATCTTGAGCACCTCCAGCGTAACAAACCCCTGCGTCGTGGGTGGCATCTGGTAGATTTCAAAGCCGCGATAGTTGGCGTCGATCGGTTCGACCCAGTCGGAGCGATGCTCGGCAAAGTCTTTAAGCGTTAACAAACCACCGAGCTTTTCCGAGTGGCGCACGATCCGCTTGGCGACATCGCCCTTGTAATAATAGTCTGCGCCATCAGCGGCGATCCGCTTCAGCGTTGCCGCCATGCGCGGGTTGCGAAATAGCTCACCCGCTTTCGGCGCGCGGCCATTGATCAAATAATTGGTCGCGCCGCCTTCGTCGGGTTTCAGCCGCGCTTCCGATTCTTTCCACTGCTCAGAGGTCAACTCGGCGACTGGAAATCCTTCTTCCGCGTGGCGAATCGCCGCCTGCAACACATCACGCAATTTCATCGACCCATGCGAATCCAACAAGGCCTGCCAACCATGGACAGCACCGGGGACGGTGACGGAATAAATGCCGCGCTGCGGCATCTCCTTGAAGCCACTTCTACGGCAGACCTCCAAGTTCGCCGCATAGGGCGAGCGCCCGCTGGCGTCGAGCGCTATGATCTTTTTTTCTCTGGCGGAATAGAAAAGACAAAACGCATCGCTGCCGATGCCAATCGAAGAAGGCTCGACCACACCGAGCACCGCCGCCGTGGCGATCGCCGCGTCGATGGCGTTGCCACCGCCCATTAGAACGTCTACGCCGGCCAAAGTCGCCAGCGGCTGGCTGGAAGCGACCATGCCGTTCTTGGCTATAACCGAAAAATTTTCAGCCATAGAAATCAAAAAGAAGGGCGCAATGAATTACGCCCCGACAAAATCAAACGGAAGAACCTACCGTTCCAGAACCTTGAACATTGAACGGCGAGCAGCGCGCTCCATTACGCCGCCGCCGATTCCTCGATGCGCGCCATGGCCGTCGCCAACGCGCTGCGATAGGCGCGATCGACGGCAAGACTATCTTGCGCCGCGCGAATCACTGCCTGAGCCGTTATCTCATCGACGATGTACTTGTCATAAATTGGCTCGAACATATCCGAGTGATCTTCATCGGCGACCATGTGGACTTTGGTGTTGATGTCGAGTCCTTCGATCGTTCCGCCTTGGTCTGCCACGCGTTTGTGCGCGAAGCGCGCCGTGAAACCGCCGCCCTTGACGATGGCCGGGTTGTTTTTTCTTTCAGTGATGTGATTGACTGTCAGCGCTTCGATCCAGGATCGAGTGGTCGCCAGATACATCCAGGCCATTAACGCTGCGCGCACACCCGGCAGCAACGAGGCTTCCGCCGCGGCGACGGCCATTTGTTCGTCGGTAAGATGGGCCGACCCCATGCGCTTGTCGAAGATTAATTCGTCTTTTTCATGCTCCCAGATCGCCCGCTTGACGTCGAGCGGCGCGAACGACGCGGCTGTCGCCCAACCATCGCGCCGGCTTTTGATATAGTGCGGATAATGCATGTCCCAGATCGCCTGGCGCGCCGGGGTTAGCTTGACGCTAAAGAGTTGCTTGTACTCCGGCGTCTCGAAATGTTTGTTCACCATGGTATTTAGTTCTTCACGAACTTTGGGCCAAAGACTCATTGGTACCTCCCGAATCATCGTTCCATCTTTATAACGGAATTTTTTCCTGCGCCAGGGCGATCCCCTTGCGGTACATGGCGTTAAACGCGAGCGAATCTTTAGCGGCCTGAATGACCGCTGCTTCTTTGGCGCCGGTTACGTGTTCCGCGATAAACGGCAAAAACATATCGCTGTGCTTCTCATCCGCCTGGCTATGCGCCTGCATGTTGGGGATCTGCTTCCAGCTAAAGCCCATGTCCTCCATCCATTTTTTTGCCATTCGTGTCGATTGGCCGCCGCCCAGGTCGCCGAGCAAACGATCGTCGTTGCACCATTCTGTGATCGTCATGCCGGTGAGTGACTCCACCCACGGCATTTCACTGGTCATCCACGACCAGGCGTAGAGCGCCGCGCGGGTTTCCGGCGTCGGCTCCGCGTTGAGAATATCGTCCGGCTCCAAATCCACCGATTTGCCTTGGCGAATAATCAGATGCAAATGGCCGTAGTCGGAGTAGTCGTCGCGGATGATTTCTTCGTACTCATGCTCAAGAATGCGTTGCTTCACACCCATCACCGGACAAGCCGCCGATACATGGGCCCAACACTCGCGCCGATGGCGCACGAACAGGCTTTGCTGTTTGACCATCACGGCGGCCCTGGGCTTGTTCATCTTGATGGAAAAATAAAAATCCATCTCGGGTGAACGCATATAATCGCGCACCAGCTCGCCGAGACACTCGCGCCACTGTTTTTCGGTCATGACTTTGCTCGCTTGTAAAGTTTATCGGTGAAGCCGTCGCGGGCTAGCCGATCGACGATGGAGTTATCGAACAGATTGCTCTTTGCTGCGCCCTTGGAGCCAACCATTTCCAAGACCGTGTCCACCGCCGCAGGATCGACGCGCGGTGTGGCGTCGAGATATCTTGTGACGAATTCGTAGTGGCCCTCGGCGCTGCCGCCACGCGCACCCATGTATTTTTCGAGAAGTTTGAGCGCCTGCGGCTTGCGAGTTTTCAACGCCGCGATGCCTTCAATATACGCTGCGACAATCGCTTCCACCGATTTCGGCGAGCGTTTTAGATAGTCGTTGCTGACGGTGAGCAAATTCATCGAAAAAGGAATTCCTAACTCCGCCGCGTCCACGAGCATCTTTGCCTGCGGCCCGGGCGCCTGTGACGACACCCGCCCTTCCGCCTGTCGCGCTCGAAAACCTAAATCGGCCTCGACCACGCCGCCAAACTGGCGCAGTTCGGTTTTGCCTTCGAGATTGAGCTTGCGCAAAATCAATCGCGTCACGAAATCGCTGGTGGAACCGAAGCGCGTGATCGCCAAAGTTTTGCCCGCCAACTGGTCGGCGCGCTGAATTTCCGGCTGCACCCAGAGCTGCATGCCGGGCCGGCTGGTGTTGCTGCCGACGGCGATCATCGGCGCGCCTTTGAGCGCCGCTGCGACCACCGCGTTGCTCGCACCCAGCGCCGCCTGCACGCTGCCGCCGACTAAGGCTTGAATCGCCGTGGCGCCGGAGCTGATGTAGACCAGCTCGGCGTTCAGGCCATGGCGCTCGAACGCGCCAATTTCTTTCGCCATCCAGACACCGGACATGCTCGGGCTGATGGCGGCGTAGGCGAAGGCGATTTTTTCTCGGGGAGGTTCGGCGGCGTAAACGAGACAAGGGTAAATGATCGCTGTGATCAGTACCAGACAGCTACGACTCGAAAAGAAACTCCGGTAGTTCCCTAGCCCTCTGGGAGAGGGTAAGGGTGAGGGCGATTCGAAGCGCGACGACTCAGCCACCTTGTGCCCTTACCTCAGTGCTCTCCCAGAGGGAGAGGAAGTAAGACGCCGCTCGCAATGCATTTGTCTTTTGCTGCTTCATCAAGCCGCTCAACAAACTACCCCCGACAACCGTCACTCCACCGCCAACATCGCATCCGCCAACCCCGCTTGATACACCCGGTACAACTCCTCGGATTCCTTCGCCGCCTGCAAAATCAATTGCTCATTCTCACTTTTGCCGTGCTCTTCCCACACCGGCAAAAACATATCGACGTGTCCTTTGTCCGCTTCGCGGTGCGCTTTCCAATTGGGCAGATCGTCCCAGGTAATTCCCAAATGATCGACCCAGCGCTGGCCCATGCGATAGGCGTGGCCGCCGCCGATGTCGCCAAGCAGCCTGTCATCCTGATTCCACTCGGTCATCGATATCGCCGACAAGCCTTCGAGCCAGTGTTTCTTTTTACAGATCCAGCCCCAGGAGTAGAGCGTCGCCGTGGTCGTGGGAAGCGGCTTGGCGTTTAGAATGTCGTCAGCGCCGAGACCGATACATTTGCCTTGGCGGATGATCAGGTCAAGGTGGCCATGCTCGGAGTGCTGATCGCGGATCATCTCTTCATACTCATGAGCGAGAATCTTCTGCTTGATTGCCAAGACCGGCGTGTTGCCTGAGACAAACGCCCAGCAATCGCGCCGGTGGCGCACGTAGAGCGAGAGCTGCTGCAAAATTATTTGCGCTCGGGGTATAGTAATCGGTATGGAGAAGTAACGCTCCAACTCCGGTGAAATCATTGTTTCCCGCGCCAGGCCGCCGAAAGTATCGGCCCAACTTTTAGCGGCCATTTGGTTGTTCTCCTCCTCTAACCGGATCAGCTACTTCTCTCACGGCCATGGCCACGCGAGATTTTTTCTTGCCTCGCGCAGTTGTGTATAATCCACGAGGTCGCTGACGCTTGGCTTCTTTTCTATCTTCTCCCGGGCGTTAATCATGTCCGCGGTCAGCAGAACCCCGCGATCATCCACTTCGCCATTTCGACTATAAGATTTTAACGCCAAGTCATAGGTCAGAGATGCAATTTTCTTGTCAAGCTTGAGCCAATTCTCGATCACGTCTACGGTCCCGATCTTGTTTTCCAAGACGTAACGAAGACCTTTCATCGATCCCCGCAATATGCGCCTAACTTGTTCCGGGTTTTCCTTAACTTTCTTGACCGTAGTCGCAAGCCCGGAAAACGCCAGGCTTTCTACCACATCGGCGCCAGCGACAATCATTTTCAGGCCGGCCCTTTCACCTTGAATGACTCCCTGGGAACCGAGCAGCGCCGCTTGCACAATACCGCTTTCCAGCGCCTGGAGTCTTAAATCCTCTCCGCCGATGGGCCTGATCGTCACATCCGTCGATGGGTTCAGTCCGATGCCCTCCAAAAGCCGTAGAGTCAAGAGATGAGTCACGCTTCCCACGGCGCTGATCCCCACTACTTTACCTTTGAGCTCGCGTGCAGAGCTGATGCCCTTTGCGCCGACCAGGAAATCCATCGGCTTGGCGGCATAAAAACCGATAACGACCACCGGCAGCCCTTGCATCCTCGCCGAAATGCTCGCGGTCGACGTTGTCACATAGTCGACGCTACCAGCCGTGAGCGCGTGAATAATCACAGATATGTTCGTCCTCACAAAATCTGCTTGAAAATTTTCCTCCTCAAGAAAGCCCCTTTTTTGCGCGACAATCAGGGGCAAAAAACTCGTCGACGGACTCGGATAAGCGATGACAACTCGTTCAGCCTGTGCCGGGCTCGAGCCAAAATCGGTAACGAAAAAACAGGCCAGAAACCCTGACAATCGAGCGAGCCAAACATTCTTGCGGCGACGTGGCATGGGGGGCCTCCTTCTGTGGCATGACGCTGCACGAGCGGTAATTGTTCCTTTCGCATCCCTATGCCCAATAAGTTGTCCGGTCCAAAGGGATATGCTGCAAAACTTCACCGGGCACGTAATTTTCCAACTTGATCCGCAGCATGGCCTCATCTGGACACTTCGACACCGGTGAGAACGGCCGGTCCAGCGGCCGGGTGGCGTCGACGATCATGCAGGAAGTCTTGATGTAGTCGACCAGCGACGGGTCCAGCGTGTTGCCGCGAAAAATCGGCTGGGTAATCGAAATTTGCAGGTGCGGCTGCACCCGGGTTGCCAAGGCCCAGAGAATATCCGTTGGGTTAAACACGTCGATGTCTTCATCAAAAACAAAAACGTTTTTTGTGTGATCGATGGTCAAGGCCGCCGCGGCAGCTCGGCCGGCGTCTCCCTCCGACAACTTTTTCATCGAGATAAAAACATTGTAGTGCGCATGGCGACCAGCCTTACAGACCGCCGTCACTCCGGGAACGGCTTCACGAACCCGCCTGAGATAAGCTCCTTCTCTAGGCAGATCCATCCACGGCTTGTCACCTTCCGGAGTGATAACCGACTGACACATCGCGCCCTTGCGGT
This sequence comes from Deltaproteobacteria bacterium, assembly GCA_016874755.1. Classification (NCBI taxonomy): domain Bacteria; kingdom Pseudomonadati; phylum Myxococcota; class Myxococcia; species Deltaproteobacteria bacterium. Next base: position 76,447 of record VGTH01000010.1, read on the forward strand.
ACGTGATCGCGCGCACCTCGTAGTGCGGCGACCGGATGTAGCTCTGCGGCCCCAGATAACCCGGCGCTTCTCCGAAGGGTCCTTCGACTATGCGTTTACCGGGGAGCAGCGCGCCTTCGACCACAACCTCGGCATCCGCCGGCACGAGTAAGCCGTCGCCCCAGGTTTCCGACGGTACGAGCCGCAAAGGTTCGCCAAGATAACCGCCGATCACTTCATATTCGTCGACTTCGAAGGCGCCGGTGTAACAGGCGCCCATGTTGAAGGCAGGATGGTGACCGAGAACCGTCGCCACCGGGCATTCGAGATTATTGTCTTCGTAGTCGCGGTAGATCTTCCACAGGTGGCGCGGCGACGCCGAACAACCGGTGGTGTTGCGCGACTTGATCTCCATGCGGTGATAGGAGCAATTGTGAATCCCCGATTTGCGGTCCCGGGTGACGGTGACCATGACAATGTAAGGCCCGCCGTCCATCTCGTGATGGCGCATCACCGGCAGGTCGAGGAGATCGACATCCGCGCCGACTTTGACGACTTCTTTAACCGGCGCCGATTTTTTATCGACAATGATCGGGGCAATGCGCCGTTCCTCCATCTTCAGACAAGCCTCGGCCATATCCGTACGACTCATCTCCTTTGGCAGTCCCAAGGCAATCTGGGTCTTGCGCTGGGAGATCTCGCAATTCATCACCATCTTGAGACCGTTGACTTTGCCATGCAGGTTCAAGGGATTTTCGAAGATCAAAATCGGAAATTTCTTCATCGCACCGAGGTGCTTGATGATCGCGGTTACATCGTAATGAGCAGGATCGACCTCCTTCGTGATGCGCACGACTTCGTTGGGAATTTCTCTTTGACAGTCCTCTAAGAAACTTCGCAAACTCTTCGGCATAGCTCCTCCCTATGTATGGGTAGTCCCCGTTACTTGATCATTCCCTCCTTTAGCCGCTTCAGTTCTGACTTAAACTAGCTCAACCGTTCCATCTCGCGGGCGATGCCGTGACGAAACATCACCAGCAATTGCATAGACTCTTTCGCCGCCTGATAGGCCTGGGCTTCCTTCTCCCCGGTGGCAAAATTTTCCAAATCGCCAAGGAACATGTCGCTATGCTCTTCATCTGCCTCTGCGTGCACGGCAAAATTGGGCATCTGCTCCCAGCCAAAGCCTAGATCGTCCATCCAGCGCTTGGCCATACGCCGGGACAGCCCGCCGCCCAAGTCCTGCAGCAAGCGGTCGTCGTTGGCCCATTCGGTGATCGTCAGTGACGCCAAACCTTCCAGCCAACTCTTCTCGCGCGTGATCCACGCCCAGGCGTAGAGAGTAGCCATGGTCGACGGCAGCGGCGGCACGTTCAGCACTTGCTCGGGCGACAAACCGAGGGCTTTCCCCTGGCGCACGATCAACTCCATGTGACCATGTTCGGTGTAGTTGTCTTTGATCACTTCGCCGTATTCATGCTGGAGAATTTTCTGCTTCACCGACATGTGCGGGCAGTTGCCCGACACATGGGCCCAGCAGTCGCGCCGGTGGTGAATGAACAAACCAAGCTGTGTGATTAACGCCTGCGCCCCGGGCTTGGTAATTTTGACTTTGAAATAGTGCTCCATCTCCGGCGTGCGCATAGCATCGCGCACCAGCTCGCCTAACTCTTTGCGCCACTCAGTTTGCTTCATATGCAGACTCGTCTACTGGATGGGCCTCGCGCAAAGCATGTCCTGAGCACGGTCGAAGGGGCGCAAAGATCGCAAAGTAAGATTCTCACCAAAATGCGGAGGGCGGGTCCTAGACCCGCCCCTACAAATGCCGACTCGTTTGCGCCATTGAAGCCTCGCCGCATCGCCTGGCGCACACGGCGCACCCTACAAAAATCTGTCGCTGCGTTTTTTGCGGCTATGCTTCTCTGCGGTTGCGGCTTCGGAGGGCGGGTCCGAGACCCACCCCTACAAAGATCGGATACGCTGTGCGCCATCTTTTTTCCCGAACTTTGCGCCCCTGCGCCTCTGCGCGAGATATTCCGAGCTAGATCGGCCAGCCGTGTTTCGAGACGTCGACGCGGTTGCCTTCGACGTCTTTGATCCAGCTCTCAGCGATCGCCCCGTAGGTGTTTTCTTCGGCTTTGGTGTTGGCGATCTTTTCGATTTCCTCCACGCTGTCAACCTTAAAACCAAAGTGATGAATGCCCCAAGGATATTTGTCGGTATGAATCAGCGCCAGGTCCATGTGACCGTCGGAAAGATAAATCGTACCGCCGGGACGGCGGTGCTTAATCTCCATGCCAAACACTTTCACGTAGTACTCAGCGGTCTCGTCAAGCTTTTCCACATTGATGGCGATATGTCTAATTCTAGGTTTTTCCATGGGATCCCCCTAATTTCTGATACGATGAACTCTAAATAGCAGTTAAACCTTCTAATAAGACAAGTTGTCGCATATGGCAGTGTCATCCTGAACGGAGGGAAGGAAATCGACCGAAGTTTCGAGAACGGACGAGATTCCTCGTCGCTGCGCTCCTCCGGATGACACACTTTTTACCAACGAACCAGCCCTCAATTGAGCGGTATCTTCTCCATCTCCCGCGCCACCCCTTCACGATACACGCCGAATAAATCCAACGACTCCTTCACTGCGTCGAGCGCCATCTGTTCTTTTTCACCGGTCGCATACTTCTCCAGAAACGGCAGGAACATATCGCTGTGCTCTTCGTCTGCCTGCGAGTGGACCACGAAGTTGGGCATGTCCTTCCAGGGGATGCCCATGTCATCAGTCCAGCGTTTGCCCATGCGGGTGGAGTGGCCACCGCCGACGTCCTTCAGTAAACGGTCGTCGTTGGTCCATTCGGTCACGGTCAAAGCGGACAAACCTTCGATCCAGTGCTTTGCGTGGGTCAACCAGGCCCAGGCGTAGAGCGTTGCCGTGGTCGTTGCAAGCGGTTTAGTTTCGACGACCTGCTGCCCTGTCAAGCCAAGCTTTTCGGCCTGCTTGATGATCAGATACAAATGGCCAAAATCGGAAAAATCATCTTTGATCACCTCGCCATACTCATGCTGCAAGATCGCCTGCTTGACACCCATCACCGGGCAGTTGGCCGACACATGGGCCCAGCAGTCGCGCCGGTGGCGGATGTAGAGCCCCAACTGCGTGATCATAAGCTGCGCCCGCGCTTTGTTCATCTTGACCGAGAAATAATGTTCCACCTCGGGGGAGCGCATGTGATCGCGCACCATCTCGCCGATCGCTGTGCGCCATTCGGGTACCTGCATAAAGGTCCTCCTTATTTATAGAGGCTGTCGAAAAACTTTTCTTGTACGAGACGATCGATGATCGCGTTATCGTAGAATCTGGCTGGAGCTATATCCGATTTGCCTTCCCATGCCAACACGGTTTGGATGGCGGCTGGATCGACCCGTGGCACCCGTTCCAGGTAGCGTGCCGCGTATTCGTAGGAGTCCTCGACGTCGGTTTTGCGTAAATACTTTCGGATGATTTCTACAGCGACTTCTTTGCGCCGCATGATCGTCGCGACACCGTCGCTGTAGGCCTTTAGCATGCCCTCTACGACTTTCGGTGAAGTCTTTAGATAGTCGCGGTTGACACCGAACAAGTCCATGGGAAAGGGAATCTTGAGCTCGGCAAGATCCGCCAACGCATGCGCCTTGGGATCGGGCTTGACCGAGCGCACCGCGCCTTGTATCAGCCCTGCGCGAAACGAAGCATCGGTTTCCGGCGCGCCGCCGAGGGCTTGCAACTTGACCTTGTCCTTGAGGCCGATTCTTTCGAGAGCGACGAGTGTTAGATAGTGAGTGGTCGAGCCATGACGCGAAATGCCGAGCACTTTCCCTTGCAACTGCTCGGGCCGCTTGATGTCGGGCTGTACCCACAATGTCATCGCTGCGAGATTCGCTACCGAGCCAACGGAAACGAGTGGCGCGCCTTGAAGCGTGGCCGCGATCACCGCGTTGCCGGCGCCGCCCACCACTTCGACTTCTCCCCCTACCATCGCCTGGACGGCGACGCTACCGGAGCCAATGTAAAGCAGCTCGCCGCGCACGCCGTATTTTTCGAAGGCGCCGGTCTCTTTGGCGACCCACAGGCCGGCGAAGATCGAGCTGATCGAAGAGTAGGCTATGCGCACCCGCGGGAGTTGTGGCGCGGCAGCGTGTGAGGATGAGACGGACAGCCACAAACAAATAATGGCCAAGACAGTAGTTTTCTTCATGGTCTCCCCGTGCGCCGAATATTCTAACCGCGAACTTATTGTCGAGTTCCGATTCCGCCTTTGGAAAATCGCCATTTCAAAGGGGGATGTCTGGACTACGGCTTCTTGTACAACCGCTCGACAAACCCTTCGCGCGCCATCTTATCGGTAATCGTCGCGTCGGCAAAGGTTTCGAACGGGACGCCCTTCTTGCCCGCGAATTCCAAAATCGTCGCCATCGCCTCCGGCTCGGCGCGCGGCATGCGGTCGAGGAATTTGGCCGAGTCTTGATAATGATCCTCGATGTGTCTGGGATCGGTGAGACGAGAATATTTCGCAATCACTTTTAGCGTTCGCTCTTTTTGCAGGTTCATTGCCGCCACGCCCTCGGCGTAGGCGCGCACCATGCCTTCGACTTTGTCGGGATGACGCCGGTAAAAATCCTTCGACACTGGCAGACTGTTCATCGAATAAGGAATGCCCATATCGATCAGATTGAGCAGAATCTTAGCCGGCGCGCTAGCCGTCGGTCGTAAATCCGAAGTCACCGCCCCGGCAATGACCTTCTGTGCATAGGCGGCGCCTACTTCCGTTGTGCCCCCGAGTTGGCGCACCTGGACCGCACCCTCCAGCCCGTAGCGACGCAAGACGATGCGGGTGAGATTATCGGTGATCGAACCAAAGCGGGTGACGCCCAGTGTCTTGCCGCGCAGGTCTTCCATTCGGTTGATATCGGGCTGGACGAACAAGCGATGATAAGGCCGGTCGGCTGTGGCGCCGACGCCGATGATCGGCGCGCCGCTCAAGATCGCGTTGACCAGCGCATTGGTGGCTGCCACGCCGCCATGGAGATCACCGCCGATCAGCGCTTGCACCACCACCGGTCCCGAGGAGATGAAAATCAGATCGGCATCGATGCCATATTTCTGATAGGCGCCGCTCTCTTTGGCCATCCACACGCCCGTCGCCATGGACGACAGCGACGAATAGGCGATCTTTAGTTTCATCGGCTGCGCGCCCACCGGCGCGCTGCACGCGATCGATATGACGAAAAGCAGAAAAACTATTGCTGCGTGACCCATCTCACCCCCCGCCCAAGCCGCTGCCGAGTATCTCCACGCCCTCGGTTTTTTGGATGTAGCCGGCGAACTGATATTTGTTCTCGCGCGGGTCGGGTACCCGTTTGGATTTCTTCGGGCCGTCGGTGTCGAGCGGCTCGACGCGGGCCCGGATGAAATGCGGTCCATTACTCGATAGCGCTACTTGGAGTTTGCTCCGAAACGTCGCGACATCTTCGATGGTGCAGGCGCTCTCGATGCCGCAGCCTTTAGCGACCGCTTCTAAATTCATTTTTCCCGCTGTGGCCGTCGGCATGCCCGGCTCGTCTTTGTGACTGCCAAGATAATTCTGGTTGTCCATGAGCACGATAGTCAAATTCTTCGGCGCCTCGTTGGCAATTGTCCCGAGCACGCCCAGGTTCAAGGTGAGATTGCCGTCGGAATCGACGGCGACAATTTTACGATTGGGCAGCGCCAGCGAGAGTCCCAGCGCCGTAGAACTGCACATCCCCATCGTTAGATGAAAGAGATTGGCCTCACGTTCTTTTAGTTGCCCCCAGAAGCCGCTGTTGTTGCCGATGCTAGTCAACACCAGCACATCGTCAGGCACGATGGACGATAATTCTTTCAGTAAAGTAAAGCGAGTTACCATAAAGCCTCCTCGTTGAGCAGGACGGCGACAGGTTTGAGCCACGCGCGCGCCGACTCATTGCAATCCTTGATCGTGCGAACAATGTCTTCTGAGCGGCTGACGATGCGATAAGGAATATCCATCGCTTTGAGCCCAGGCTCGGTGGTCTTCTTGTAGAGCCCAAGCCAGCGCGGGTCGCCAATGTCGCCGCGATAGGGGATTACGACGAGCACGGGCACCTCGTGCAGCAGGTTGATGCGCGCCAGATGATAGGTCGCGACCAGCAGCCCGGAAGTCGCCAGGATCAAAGCCGGCTTCTTGCCGCCGAACCAGGCACCGAAACCGATACCGGTCGCCTCGGCTTCGTTGGCCGCGCCGACATAGTGAATATCGCGGTCCTCGGCGAGCATCTTGTAGACTTCGATAAACTGGGCGTCGGGCACACCGGCAGCGAAATCGATGCCGGCCTCCTTGAGCCCGCGAATGACCAGCTGGGCTTTCTCCGGTTTCATCCTTCCTCCTTCACGCGAAAGTCATTTTTCACCACGAAGACACGAAGTACACGAAGTTCGGAGCAGACTATTTTGATTTTCTTCTCTTGTCTTCATGCCCTTCGTGCCTTCGTGGTGAATATTTCCTCGGCGATCTTGGCGTCCTTTGCGCGGCTCAAGTTCCTTCGCTTCGCTCAGGGCAAGCTTTGCGGTTATTTCCTCCGAGCATTTCACCGCGCTGGCAGTGGCTGGGTCGTGCCGAACAATTTGTAAAAATCGATGGTTTCCGGATCGCGGGGCAGCTCTTTGATCGCCTTGTCGTTGGCTTCAGGCAAGAGCGGCGTGGCTTCTTCGCCTGTTAACTTTAAATACTCGGCGAGAAATTCGCGGTCGGCGTAAATTTTGCGCATCGCTTCGCGCAGGATATCGGCGCGGTCTTTGGCCGTGCCGGGAGGGAGAATGAACGGCGAGCCGGCGAGCCGAAAGTTGCGGTGCAGCGCCAAGAGCTTGCGCTCCCGGTCCGATTTCACGAAGCTGTCGAGCTCGGGCAGCTGGGCGAAGCGCGGATGTTTGTCGCCGCGGGGAATTTCGATGATGCTGTGAAAGTCCATTAACCCTTTGTCGAGAAACTCCGGGTTTTGCTTGACGAGACTGCTGGCCACGCCGGCGCCGGCGTCGAGCTCGCCATTCAATATGGCGACGTCCAACTCGGGCGACGAATAGCCGACGACGAACTTGGGCTCCTTCAAACCGTGAATGTAAGCGAACAGCCGCCCGGTTAAATAAACCGGGTGGCCGACGGTCTGCGCGCCGATGCGCAAACCCGAGTGCGCCCGCAGTTTGTCTAAGTTGCCGAGACCCAGCTTGCGGTGGGTGAAGAACACATAATGCGACTCGCTGATTGGCGAGCCCAGATAGATAAACTTGTCGAGATCGTATTGCACCCCGGCTTCGCCCAGGATCGCCGACGAGATCATGCCGCTCGGCACGCTGCCGATCACCAGTCCATCGGCGCGCGCGCCGCGAAACAGATGATTCGCGGCTTTGGTGCCGCCGGCGCCGGGCATGAACTCGATGACCACGGTGGGATTGCCCGGCACATACTTCCTGAGATAGTTCGCCACCGATCGGGTGCGCGCCTCGCCGACGCCGCCAGGCGCGCTGCCGCGAATGATGGTGATGGTTTTCCCCTGGAAGAATGGCGCCTGGGGAAACGCAAAGGCCGGAAAAAGGAGACTGCTCACCACGAAGGAAAGAAAAGAAAAAAAACAACTTCTTTTCCGAACTTCGTGTGCTGCGTGTCCTTCGTGGTGAAGGCTCCTAGCGCTTTTGATCCTGCCGCTCATTGGCAGCCTCCTTGATCGCTCGCCAAACTTTTTCCGGCGTCAGCGGGAGCGACTTGACGCGTGCGCCGGTGCTCCAAAAAACCGCATTGGCAATGGCCGGTGCCACGGGAATAATCCCGCCTTCGCCCAAACCTTTGGCGCCGTAGGGCCCTGGCCCGTTGGCGTCTTCGATGAGAATCGATTCGAATTCATCTGGCACGTCGTCGAAGGTCGGCACTTTGTAGTCGACGAGTGACGAATTAATAATCTGCCCGCCGTCCCATTGATACGCTTCGTAAAACGTGTGGCCGATGCCCATCATCGCCGAGCCTTCGTCTTGTCCTTCGCATTGTAATGGATGAATCGCCTTGCCGGCGTCGGCGGCGGTGACATATTTCTCGACGTGGACTTTGCCGGTCTCTTCGTCGACTTTGACTTCGACGGCGCCGATGCCGATCTCCCAAAAGAGGGGATTGGCCGGCGTCGGCGCCATGCCGCTGTGGGCGTAGCCGGTGCCGACCAGCTCGCCGCCCTGGTCGGCGAAGTGTTTGTTGATCAACGCGCCGTAGGTCACTTTCTTGCCGCCCGCGATGGCTTCGCCGTTTTCCAAAGTGATGGCGTCTTCGGGGCACTCGAAATGTTCCATGGCTAGTTCGACAATCTGCCGGCGTGCGTCGCTGCCGGCCAGTTCCACCGCTTTCCCCATGACGGTCGTCGAGCGGCTCGAACCTGTAGATCGATCGAAGGGCGTGAACGCGGTATCGATGGGACGGATGGTCACGCGATCGAGCGGCACGCGCAATTCTTCGGCGATGATCTGGCTCATGATCGTCTTGGCGCCCTGACCCAGCTCTGCGGTGCCGCACATGAAGGTCACGCTGCCGTCGGCCAGCACATGCACCGTCGAAGTGGACGCCAGCGGCGCCCCCGGATCGGTGGTGCCAAAGCCGCAGCCGCGGCCGTGGCCCTCTTTCGAGCGCGCGCCGTCCCAGCCGAGCTTGTCGGTGACCAATTTGAATCCCTTCGCGAGATCCGCGTCGAGCGGCTTGTAGCCCGGGCGCAGCTCTTCGTCTTTCTTCACGAGGTTTTTGCGCCGCAGCTCGACGGGGTCGATGCCAAGCTTGTTTGCGATGATGTCCATTTGCGACTCGGTGGCCCAAGAAGTCTGCGGTCCGCCGATGGAGCGAAACGACGCGGCAGAAACCGTGTTGGTGTAAACGCAATAGGAATTAAGTTTCAGATTGGGATAGCGATAGGGCCCAAGAATGCGCGTCAGTGTGCGCCCGGTCACCGTCGGCCCAGTCTCGGCGTAGGCGCCGGTGTTGAGATACATCTCCGCCTCTTTTGCCACCAGCGTGCCGTCCTTCTTCACGCCGGTTCTAACGCGGCACTTGAGCGCATGGCGCCGGCAGGTGGCCATCGCCTCGGCGACGGAAGTCACGACGCGCACCGGCCGCTTGGCTTTGCGTGCCAGCGCCGCCACCAGCGGCTCGATCTTGCCGCCCGACTTGCTGCCGTAGGCGCCGCCGACGAAGTTGGTGTGCACGCGAATTCTTGACAGCGGCATGTGAAAGACCTGGGCGACGTCGGCGCGCACGCCAAACGGATGGCCGGTCGAGGTCCAGACCGTGATGCCGTCGCTGTCGAACTGGGCGATCGCAGTGTGCGGCTCCATCGAGTAGTGGTAGATCATCGGGAACTCAAATTCGTCTTCGACGATCAAATCCGACTCGGCGAAACCTTTTTCGACGTCGCCTTTGTTCAATTGATGATGGGCGCAAATATTTTTCTCGGCGAAGTCATGCAGCCGAGGCGCGCCGTTGGCCATCGCTTCGTCGACCGTGATGACTGCCGGCAGCTCTTCATAGTCGACGTGAATCTTGGTCAACGCCTCTGCGGCCGTCGCTCGATCTGCTGCCGCGACGGCCGCCACGGGCTGCCCCGCGAAGATCACGCGGCCGGTGGCGATGATCGGCTGGTCTTTGTTTTTGCCGCGCCCCATATAGTGGCCGATATCGTCCAAATCTTTGCTAGTCAGCACGGCGACGACACCGGGCAGCGCTTCTGCTTCGCGCGTGTCAATCGAGCGAATACGCGCATGGGCGTAGGGGCTGCGGAGAAATTTTCCTTCCAACGCGCCGGGAACAATGAGATCGGCGACGTATTTGGCGCCGCCGGTGACTTTCGCGACACCGTCAACACGGGGCACCGATTGGCCGACGATCGTGAACGTGGTGGTCATGGAGAAATCCTTTTGGTCGATTCCATCGCCCGTGAGGACGAAGACATTCCCTGCTTATGCTGGTGATTGGTACCTGTCAAGGAGATTTTCTGCGTACTTGAGCATTGCTATTTGCGGTGCCATCATCGCTCAGTGATTATTTCTATTTTGCGCAAGGGTTGGCTTCGGTCGCGCGTGCTGACGCTCATCTTTTTTCTGTTATGTATTGGCTGCGCTGGCCAGGCCCCGGTGGGCGCAGCGGTTCCGCAGCGGCTCGTCGAGTTGGTGCCCACCGACGTCGATGGCACAGACAGCGAGCGGCGCGACTTTGGCAAAATGCGGTTGTTGAGCGCTTATGAGCTCCGCTCCAAGGATCGCCGCTTCGGCGGATTATCCGGTCTGTCCATCGGCGCGGACGGCTTTCTATACGCCGTTTCCGACCGGGGCTATTGGCTCTCGGCGCGGATGGTTTTGAATTCCACCGGAAAGTTGGCCGATCTTGTCGATTGGCAAATCGAGCCCTTATTGTCTCCCCAAGGAGCAGCCGTGACGGATGCATGGACCGACGCCGAGGCGCTGACTCGAACGGCCGACGGTTCGTTTATCGTTGCCTTTGAGCAGAGGCACCGGCTGTGGCGCTATCCGGGGCCAGCCAAAGCGTTCGCATCGGCACCCACGACAATCTCGTTGCCAGAGGCGATCTCTCAAGCGCCGATCAACGGCGGTATGGAATGTCTCGCGGCGTTGCCTGATGATCGTTTGTTGACTCTTACCGAAGAGTTGAAGAATCCGGATGGCAGCTTTGCCGGCTGGGTCCAGGAAAACGGACGCTTTGAGCGGCTGGCCTATTTCCCTGCGAGCGGGTATCGCGTCGCCGATTGCGCCGCGCTCCGCAATGGCGATCTGATCGTCCTTGAACGGCGCTTCACGCTGATCACCTTTTGGGGGGCGCGGCTGACCCTGGTGCCCGCGCAGCAGTTGCGCGGTGGAGCGAAACTCAGAGGTGTTGAGCTACTCAGGCTGGAATCGCCGCTCTTCGCGGATAATTTTGAGGGGGTTGCTGTGCAGGAAATAAACGACGGCACCGCCGTCTATATGGTCTCGGACGACAACTACCATTCGCTGCAGCGCACGCTGATCTATCAATTTCTCCTGCCGAAAACCCATGCTCATGGTCCCCAGCAATAGTCGATTTCAGGTAATCCCATGAAACAAGAAGCTGCTGAAATTATTTTTAGCGCCGACGCACTACGAGATTTCTCGACCCAAGTCTTCGTGCATTTCGGTGTGCCGCGTGCCGACGCAGAGCTGGCTGCCGACGTCTTGGCCAGAAGCGATCTACGCGGCATCGACTCCCACGGCGTGGCGCGGCTGCACACCTATTTTGAAATGCTGGAATTGGGACGTATCAATCCCAAACCGAAAATCAAAATCATCCGCGAAAAGGCCAGCGTTGCCAGCGTCGACGGCGACAACGGCTTAGGCTTGGTCGTCGGTCCGAAAGCGAACGAGATTGCCATGGACAAAGCCGAGCAGCACGGCTCGGGCTGGGTCAGCGTGTCGAATACCAACCATTTCGGCATCGCCGGCTACTATCCTTTGAAAGCCTTGGAGCGCGACTTAATCGGCTGGGCGATGACCAACACAACGAAACTCGTCGCGCCGCTCTGGGGCGCCGAGAGAATGCTCGGCACAAATCCGCTTGCCATCGCCTTTCCCGGTTTGAAGGAACCGCCCATCGTCATCGATATGGCCACCAGCGCCGTCGCCTACGGCAAGATCGAAATCGCACTGAGAAAAAATGAACCGGTGCCCAAAGGTTGGATCGTCGACAAACATGGTGCCGACACGACCGATCCAAAACACATGATCGACGGCGGCGCGCAACTGCCGCTGGGGTCAGAAAGAGAAATGGGCGGCCACAAAGGCTACGGCCTGGCATCCATGGTCGACATCCTCTGCTGCGTGTTGAGCGGCGCCAACTGGGGACCCTTTGCGCCGCCGTTTGCGCTGCGCCAAGAAATCCCCGAGCGCAGCGTCGGCAAAGGCATCGGCCACTTCTTCGGCGCGATGGAGATCGACGGCTTCATCGATAAAGACGAATTCAAACGACAGATCGATGACTGGATTCAGGTTTTTAGAAAGACGAAGCCCGCGCCAGGAACAAGCGGCCCGCTCATCCCCGGCGATCCGGAACGAGAAGCCGAAGCGATCCGCAGCAAGGAAGGGATACCACTCTTGAAGCCGGTGGTGGATGATTTGCTGGATATTTCGAAGAAGACCGGGGTGCGGTTGGAGATGAAGTGAGAAAGGTATTCATCAGAATTTCTCCGGCGTCGGATGGCGAAGTTTCTCCCGATGCAATTGTGCCGCAGTCTGCGGCACAAGTTATTTCGACTTCAAAAGTGCAACCACGGTTGCACAATTTCACAGCCAAGGATTTGGTCGAATGTTTCCAAGTAGGCTCACTTGGCAGCATCTTACCTACCCTGGAATGTGGCAGTCACTGACTGCCACATTTCCTAGCCCGCCGTGCGCCTTGACCCGGTCAAATCACGTAATCGCAAATCGCCTGCGGATTCTAAACGCTTGTGTCCCGCCTCGCGTTTACGCATCTGGCAGCATTGATCGCAGTCGAGGAGAAAGTGCGGACACCGTCCGCACAATTCGGAAGGGCCATCGAAAAGTTGTTCAACAACCTCTCGTGCAACGGCGGAAAAATCTCGCGGCGGCGGGTTGAGACTATAAAGTCAGGACTTAAAAAATTAACCCTTCGCTGACCCTAGTCCGTAACCAACAACCAGCGTTCCGCGTAGTCAACTCCGTAAGTACGTCCCGGTTGGGGTTCCCCTCGGGAGAGGCGACTCCTTTTCCGTAGTCTAAGCAAGATTACAAGGCTGGATCTCAGCTGCCTCACGCAAGCGTCTCTTCACCCAGCTCTCTTACCGCGGTGGAAGCGCGTCCGGGCCGGCGATTTTTTGAAACAGCTCCGCAATCTCGCGCTCCCGCGGCAACTCCCTGATGGCCGTTTCCATTCCCTCAGGTAGAAGCGGTGCAGCGTCGTCACCCGTTAGCTTCTTGTACTCCTTGTGGAACTCCGGATCTCGAAGTGTCTTGCGAAACGCCTCCCGCAAAGTCTCCGCCCTCTCCTGGGGTGTGCCCGGCGGGAGAATGTACGGTGTGCCTACCAGGCGAAAGGCGCGAAACATTGCCAGTGCTTTGCTCTCCTTGTCGCTCCGGGCAAATCTCTCGACCTCTGGCAGCGACGCGAAGCGGGGGTGGGGGTGCTTATCCCCCTTGGGAATTTCGAGAATGGCGTGGACGTGAACCTGGCCCTTGGTCAGTAGCTCGGCATTTCGCTGCAGCACCGTATCGGCGATGTTAGCGCGCGAGTCAATCTCTCCGCGCTGCAGATTCACGTCGAGTTCTACTCCGGAGCAGCCGGTCACGAATCGTGGGTCCTTGAGCCCGATGAGCCAGGCAAAGAACCGACCGGTTATGTAAACGAAATGGCCTACTGCGTGGGCGCGCAGTTTCTCTATTGAGTTGAGGCCAAGTTCGCCGCGGGTCACGAAAACGTAATGGCTTGAGGCGTTGGAGGCGCCCAAGTAGATGAACTTGTCGAGATCGTACTGCACCCCAGTCTGCCCCAGGACGGCACTAGTGACGATGCCTCCCACGTTGGCGACGGTGAGACCGTCCGGGCGGGCCGAAGCGAAAAGATAGTTGCCCGCTTTGCGCCCGCCGGCCCCTGGCATGTACTCCAACAAGATGTTCGGGTTGCCGGGAATGTGCTTGCGCAAAAAGGGGACTACCGCCTTGACGCGCATGTCCCCCGTTCCTCCAGCTTCCCCGCCTTGGATCAGAGTGATCGTTTTACCTTGGTAGAAAGGTGCCTGGCCACGGACGTCGCGGCCAAGCAAAAGAGTCAGAAGAATGCCTCCCACAAGCAGACAGGTTTTGAATTTCATTTGCCCTCCCGCAGGATGCGCTGAGTTCTATTCTTCGAACCTTCTCTTTGTCAAACTCCACGAAGAGATCAGAACGCCTTCTGCCCGCGAAAACGAGCGACGGTTTTTTCCCAGATCATGCACGCACGGGATTTCCTCATCACCGAAACGATTGGAATGAGCGTAGCGATGGAACTACTGGAACCGCTTGTGCCAGAAATGGCGCCAGGCTTTAATTGTTTGCTTGTTGGATAGGAGGCGACACGAATATCAAATAAGCAAAGCCTGGCATGTACTCCGCGGTACAAAAAAAGAAAGCCCCAGGATTCCGGGGCTTTCTTTTTTTACGCTGCTCACGGGCTATTACTTCTGAATCGGGCGGAACTTCGGTAGGCTGATCTCGGGCGTGACGTCGTCCCAGGCGACTTCAACGCGCATGCCGATCTTGACTTCTTTCGGATCGATGCCGACCACGTTGGTGTGCATGCGCACGCCCTCGTCCAGCTCGACGATGGCGAGCACGTAGGGCACGTCGCCGGCGAACGACGGGTGGGCCGGCTGGTAGGAGATCGAGCAAGCGTAGATCCAACCCTTCCCGGTAGACTCGACCCACTCCAGCGTGCCGACACCGAAACACTCAGGCCCAGGGCAGATGTCGCGCGGGTAGAACACGCGCGTCCCACATGCGCTGCAGCGTTGGTAGGTGAGGCGATGCTCCTTGGCGGCATTCCAGAATGGCTGGCTGACATGGGATGGTGTAGGAAGAGGCTTTTTGTATTCGCTCGTAGTGGCCATCTCGGTGACTCCTTGGTTAGGGGCTTTTCAGGTTTACGGACGCTTCGCCAGCGGGCACTACAGTGCCGCGTCGCTCGCGAGCAATAGCGCCGACTGCTGGGAGAAGGTGCCGCCGGAGCCGGTCACGTAGATCAAATCGGTGGGACCCGGCACCTGGTGCGCGCCGGCGTCGCGACGGATCTGGCGCACCGCCTCGGTGACTTGGGCACAACCCCCCGCGGTTGACGCCTGGCCATAGGAAAGCTGACCGCCGTGCGTGTTCAGTGGCTTATCGCCTTTAAAGGTCAAATCATGCTCCTGCACCCAGTCGGCAGCGGTGCCCTTCGGGCAGAAGCCGGACTCTTCCAGCTCACACATCACGGTGATGGTGAATGAGTCGTAAATCTCCATGACCTGGACATCGGACGGGCCGTAGCCCGCCATGGCGAACGCTCTGCGCGCGGCCCGGCCCACTGGAGAAATGGTGATCTCACCGACGTGCGTCAAGTTGCCGCGCGACACGCCGTTGGCGCCGCCGAGCACGTAGGCTGGCTTATGGCGCATACCGCGCGCGATGTCCGCCCGGGTCACGACGAACGCGCACGCCCCGGCGCAGGGCATGACGCATTCCAAGAGATGCAGCGGATCGGCGACGATGCGCGACTTAATCACGTCATCGACGGTGATCGGAGTGTCGTGCCAGATGGCCATCGGATTGTGGTTGGCGTTGTAGCGCAGGTCGACGCTGATCTTGGCGCGCTTCTCGACGGTAGCGCCGTACAGCTTCTCGTAGCGCTTGGCGATCATGGCGTACCAGCCATTGGCCCCCACGGTTGGGCCGAAGGGTACGGCGAACTCAGAGGTAGCCGTGTCGGTGCCACCTGGCCCGGCTGGGCGTCGCGGCCGCGAGCCGTCGATCGCCGCACTCATGCCGCAGAGCACATAGTCACACAAGCCGGCGTTGATGTAGGCCGCCGCCTGCAGCGCCATCGTGACGCCCGCCGCGCCTTGGGCATCGCAGCCGGTGGCGAAGGTTGGGAAGATGCCCATGTATTCGGCCATCTTTGTGTTGTAGCCGCTGCCGGTGGGCGTCATGCCCTCTTCCAGGATCATCCCGTCGATGTCGGCTTTCATCAGCCCAGCATCTTGAATCGCCAGATACGCCGCCTCGGCCAGCAAGCTCATCGCATCGCGGCCCGGCCGCGTGCGCTCTGGCTTTAGCTCACCAATTCCGACGATCGCGGCCGCGCCGCGCATGTTGTCGCTCATATCCGCTCCTCAGCTCGTAAGAAGATAATTTGCCGGCTCTTTGCGCCAGCGTCGGCATTCTTTCATTGCCTGTTCGCGGTAGTCAAGGGAAAAAAGGGTCGATAAGGTGGTCGCAGACGCTGCTACGGGTGCGCTCTCGCCCGCGCGATCGCCACGGCGGAGTCGGCAGGGTTTGCCGAGCCGCACCGCGCCACATATTGATCTGTTCGCACCAGCACGAGTCGCGATTCATAGCCCTGCGTTCGTCCTCGTAGCCATCGCGAACCACCGAGAGAGACACCTGCTGCGAGTGGCCGCGGACTCAAGAGCCCGCACATCCGCAGCATCGGCGCCGAGAGGGATTGAAGGAAAGGGGCTGGGAAATGGATGGCAGGCCGTGTTGACGCATGTTCGCAATAATACGCACATAGGTTCAAAGGTTATGCCGGAAACGCCTGTCGTTTTCTATCAAGACGATTGGTAAAGGAAAGCGAAGTCCCAAAGCGCGACATCGAGCTCGCGATCCAAAGAAAAGGGCAGTTCGAACGCAATCCCGAACGACATACATTCAAGGAGTAAAAGTCATGGCACAAGCAAAAAGACACGAAACCATAGACGCGGTCGATATTCTTTACCGTCGCTATTACGCGGGCAAACCGCACCGTCTCGCCGATCTGGAAAAAGCACGCGCGGAGGATCAGGTCGCTCGCAAGTTGACAGCTCTAAGAATTGCCCATGGCTTGACTCAACGTCAACTGGTAAAGCTGATCGGCACCAGCGCATGGGTGATCTGCCGCCTCGAAGACGCAAATTATGAAGGGCACTCGCTAGCGATGCTGAACCGCATTGCGGCCGCGCTGAAGCAGCGCGTTGAAATGCGTTTTGTGCCGGCGCAGCGACGGCGGAAATCGGCGTGAGGCTCTACCCTCTGCCACTTGTGTTTCCTTAAAGCGCTACGCTTGCCTGCTGGATTCGTTCGCGTCAAGAAACGTTTTGATCAAACAACCAAAGTTCCGCAGAGTTAGTCAACTCCGTCAAGTCCAAAGAACCAGAAGCGCAAACGAAAGAAGCTGCGCAATGCCGATCCGGATTGCGGGCGGTTAAGGGGTGCTCAATGGGCAGCCGCTCACGAAAAATACCGGTACACCAGTCGCCCCGGATGGGTGATCGCCAGCCAGAGCGCGCGCATCTTTCC
The DNA here is from genome assembly GCA_016874755.1 of Deltaproteobacteria bacterium. Lineage (NCBI taxonomy): Bacteria > Pseudomonadati > Myxococcota > Myxococcia > Deltaproteobacteria bacterium. Next base: position 93,536 of record VGTH01000010.1, read on the forward strand.
GGCGATGCCACAGCGTGGCGTGAATAGGTCTTTCAGCATCAAACCCAATGGGATTTTGTGCTTGGGAAATTTCTCGGCGCCGATGTTGCGCACACCGTATTTTTCTTTGCCTTCTTTCAACACATAGATGACGCTGCCGCCGCCGGCTTCCTTGTCACCGTAGGTATAGCCGCCCACCGCTTGGGCTTGTTTAGCAGCTTTGTCGGCGATTTCTTCCGTGAGGCCGAAAGCGAGGGCGTCGGCAGGGCAGGCTTGCACGCAAAACGGCTGCTTATCTTCGCTGATGCGGTCGCTGCACATGGTGCACTTGCTGGCTTTGCCGGTGATGTCGTTTTTGGCGATCACTTCCCAGGGGCAGGCGTGAATGCAGTATTCGCAGCCGATGCAGACATCCTTGTTGATGACCACGGGGCCTTCTTCGTATTTCGTGATCGCTTCCACCGGGCAGACCGCGGCGCAGGCGGCGAAGTTGCAGTGCATGCAGCTATTTCTCGCCCAGATCGGCGCCATGCCTTCGAGCACTGGTGGCTCCATGGTGATCCAGTTGGTGCTCGACAATTCGTACAGACTGGTGCGCTCGTGCTCGTTCCAGTCCTTGCAGGCCTGCACGCAGTGGCGGCAGCCGATGCATTTAGTCGCGTCGAAGAGAATGCTGCGCGGTTTGCCGTCGAGCAGACGGCCGGTGGGCACGAGGTTGCCGTATTCTTGAGTCAAAGTTTCCGTCGGTTTGGTCGCCATGCGGGTCCTTTCCGATCTACGTTCAGCGTGGATGTACCACTGTGAATTGAAAATTAAAAATGGAAAGTTGAAAATTTCGGACCGGTTCTGGTTTGCCGCGCTTGTGTTTTCTAGGCGATATTGAATAGCATGAATCTGCCCGGATTTGAGAATTCGGAAGGAGAACGGTTATGGCTTCAGGAACATGGCGCGGCATCGTTGGAGTAGTTAAGCCAACCTATGGTTCAGGCTCGCTGGTGGAGTTCATTCGGCTGCTGCCGGAGGGCGTCGGTTGCATTCCGATGTATGCCGGCGTCAAGGAGCACTCGGAGCGCGGTTATCTAGAGTCGATGGAGAACTACCACGCGAAAATTGCCGAGCTGGCGCGGATCGGCGTCGATATCATGCATCCGGAGGGCGGACCGCCGTTCATGGTGCGCGGCCACAAAGCCGAGCGTGAGATCGTTGGTGCTTGGGAGAAGAAATATAAAGTGCCGATCTTCACCTCCGGTATGTCACAGGCCGAGGCGTTGCGCGCGTTAGGCATCAAGAAATTTGTCGGCTGCACGTACTATCGCGATCAGAAGATGAACGACGTTTTTACCCGCTATTTCACCGACTGCGGCTTTGAAGTGCTCGGCATGGAAGGCATGGACACGTCGCCGGATGAAGCCGACGCGATCTCCACCGAAACGATCTACCGGCATCTCAAGGCATCGTTCAACAAGCACCCGACGGCGCAGGGAATTTATTTGCTGGGTTCTGGCGCGTGGGGCATCAAAGACATTACGACGGCGGAAAACGATCTGGGTGTGCCGGTGGTACATCCCGTGGCAGCGCGCTTGTGGATGGTGCAGAAACTCTTGCGGATCAAAAATCCATTGAAAGGGCAGAGCCGATTGTTGGAGGCGTTGCCGTGACAACAAATGAGGTTCAGTCCGGAAATTGAGCCCTGAATAGCATGGTTTGGTTCCCCAACTAGAGCTGCGCCGCCTCTTGGCTCCACGGCAAAAATTCTTGCAGTTCCAGTCTTTCCAATGTTTCCTTGAACGGCCTTCCCGTCCGCTCATGCCGTCCCGACATTTTGTAGTAATCCCAAATCATATCCGGCAGCCATTTGGCGATGGTGAAACCTTTGTATTTGCCGTCCTGAATCGGCTCCAGAAATCTTGGGCCGACGTCTTGCCAGTCGAAGTCAGCGATCCAGCCGCGTTGGGTGCCGAAGAGGCTTTGCAGGATCATGCTGCGGTGGCCGGCGGCGAGGGCTTCCTCCATCGAGAAGTTCCAGCCGGTGATGGCGTTAAAGGCATCGACGATGGAGTTCAGGCCGTCTTTCCTGTGCGCCTCCTGCGCAAACCAGCAGCCGCCGAAGATGCCGGTGAATTGGCGGTACTGTTCCGACAGCACGTGGGACCAAACCCAACCTTCGGGGTTGTCCATTTCTAGCGGTCCCCATTTTTCGTTCTCGCGCAGATCGGGCGGTGGATTTTTCGAGCCACCGCCCTGCGGCTTCATGCCGCCGCTGGAGACCAATTCCCTTAACATTTGACCAAGCAGAGGGCGCCACTCGTGCATCGCCGGCGTGCCGCCTTTGGTATGCACCGCCCATTTGGGCGCGTCGCCGCCGAGCGCTTCGGCGAGTTGTTTCGGACCTTCGGCGAGCAGGTTGCCGAGCCAACCTTCGCGGCGCGCGGCCATGTCGAGCAATTTATCGACCGCTTCGACGTTGCCCCATTCGAGCTTCAAGCCATTGGTGCGATCAGGTCCGAGCAAGCCTTTCTCCCAGGCTTCGAAGGCGACGCCGGCACCGCAGGAGAAATGGCTGCACTCGATGCCGAGATTATTAATTTTCTCGGCGAGGTAAAGAACCGCGTTGCCTTTGATGCCGAGATTGAAAAACGTATCGAGCCACTCACCGCCGGCGTTGAAGTGCACGACGGTGCCTTTGAACTCGCCGCTGCCCAGTTTGGCGTCCCACGGACACATGCGGGCGCACTGAAAGCAGGGGCGCAGCACGACGTCGTTGTCGCCGAAGCCGGCGATATGCGCCGGTTGAATGTCGGTGCTGCGCCAGTTCAAGTTATTCAACGCGCCCCAGGCGTCGCCGTGGCCGCACTTGGTTTTCTTTTTCTTGACGTCGTGTTGTTGCAAGACGCCGCGCCAGCGCGCACCGGCGTCGGCGAGTTTTTCTTTGTTTCGGTGGCTCGGCCGCAGCCTGCCGCTGACGACGATCGCCTTGAGTTTCTTCGAGCCCAGGATGGCGCCGCCGCTGTGGGCGGCGAAATGGTTGTAGTCGTTGGCAAGCATGGCGCCGCGATTCAAATTCTCTCCCGCCGGGCCGATGCAGAGCACGCGGGCGTCGCGGTTACTGACGATCTCGCGCAGGCGGTCTTCTGTTTCTCTCGTGCCAAGGCCCCAGACCTGGGCGCCATCGCGCAGCTCGGCTTTGCCGTCTTTGATGTAGAGATAGACTGGCTTTGGTGACACGCCCTCCACGATGATGCCGTCGTAGCCAGCGGCTTTGAGATAGGTCGCCCAGTAGCCGCTGGTGGCGCCGCGGCCCAGCGTTCGTTCCGTCAATGGACTTAGATACACGGCGGTCATCTTCGTGCCGCCGGGCGTGAAGCCGTTACCGGTAAGCGGGCCGGTCATCATGACGACTTTGTTCTCCGGCCCAAACGGTGTGGCGTTGAGCGGCAGCTCGTTCATTAAGATATAGAGCGCCAGCGCCTGGCCGCCGATGAATTTTTTCAGAATCGGTTCTTCCAGAAGGTTCTCATCGGTGAGCTTGCCGCTGCTGAGATCGACGCGCAGGATCTTGCCCATGTAGCCGCCCGGCAGCGGCGTGGTGCGTTTAGCAGGGAATAGTTGGGTCGACATAAGGACATCGCAGCAAGTGGCAATGGCTTCCTTTGTGGTCGTTTTGGATTTCAAAATCAACCCTGGGTCGACGCTGCGCGCGGCCATGCGCCAGCCGCCGGTGCGCGCTGCGGCGTCGAGCACGGTGGCGCGGTTTTTCGCGTTGGCGACCAAAGAGCCGAACATAGCCGCGACGCGCGGATTCAACCCGAAGCGGGCGGCGCCGGATCGTTGGAAAAGGAATCGAGCGACATCAAAGGCGAGTTCGAGATGGCAAACATCGCGGAACGACGCTGGTCGACGAAGTTCTGCGGGAGATAGGAAAGTGCGGCGGAAATGAAACGGCCGCCCTACGAATCTTTGAGGCGCAGGACGGCCGGGTCGTAAAATACGAGGGGCAAAGTTTACTTCGTTGCGTCGACCTTGAGGTTGTGTTTTTTACGCGCGATCTTGCGGCTTTGTTTGTCCTGGGCGTGCTCGATGCGGGCTTTCTCACGCTTGGTGACTTTGCCGTCGGCCACTGCTTTGTCTTCCAGGTTCTGTACATGCTCCTGGCCTTTTTCTAACCGGAGCGCTTCTTTCTCGGTGAATTTGCCGGTCTCGACGCCTTTGTCGATGCGCTTATCCTGATTTTCCTGGCGCTTGTCGATGCGCTTGGTCGACTCGGCCGCCAGCGCTAAACCTGGCCCGATAAAAGCTGCCACAATGGCAACTGCGAGAATTCTCTTAACCATCAAATTGCTCCTTCTGTTTGAGGTCTTTTTTTGGCGCCTTCCTCACCTGTAGGTATTGCCACGAGTGAGCAGTTGCAAGCCTATCTTGCACCTTAAGGCCCGATTTATCTAATTTTTGTACATTAAGGGACTCTGTGTGTCCAATGTCCAGTTAGACGGCGGAAGCACCAGTTGGTTTACGCAATCTTTAAAATAGCCGGCTAGCCATATCAGGCCTAGTGGGATATTAGAATTCAAACAAATCTGAAGGTCAGATCATGAAGATAATCCCAATGGGCGAAGACGCATTCCTAAACGAAATCGAAGCTGAAGCGATCGAGATTATCCGCGAAGTGGCGGCGACGGCGGCCAAGCCGGTGATGTTGTATTCGATCGGCAAGGACTCCTCGGTCATGCTGCGCCTGGCGCAGAAGGCGTTCTATCCGGGGCCGATTCCATTTCCGCTGCTGCACATCGATACGGGCTGGAAGTTTCGCGAGATGATCGCCTTTCGTGACCGCACGGCGGCGAGCGTTGGCGTTACGCTGTTGACCCACACCAACCCGCGCGGCGCCGCGGAGGGCATCGGCCCAATCACACATGGCTCGGCCTATCACACCGACGTCATGAAAACCGAGGCGTTGAAGCAGGCGCTCGACATGCACGGCTTCGACGTGGCGTTCGGCGGCGCGCGGCGCGACGAAGAGAAATCGCGCGCCAAGGAACGAATATTCTCTTTCCGTGCCCCAGGCCATCGCTGGGAGCCGAAAGCGCAGCGGCCTGAGCTGTGGAATCTTTACAACACGCGCATCAACCCCGGCGAGACCATTCGAGTCTTTCCGCTTTCCAATTGGACCGAGGCGGATATCTGGGCCTACATCCGCCAAGAGAGTATCCCCATCGTTCCGTTGTACTTTGCCAAGGAGCGGCCGGTGGTACAGCGCTATGGCCAGTTGATCATGGTGGATGATCGGCGCTTGCCCCTGGAGCCAGGCGAAAAACCGCAAATGATCAGCGTGCGTTTCCGCACTTTGGGTTGTTATCCGCTGACCGCGGCAGTCGAGAGCAACGCGACGACGTTGGATGAAATCGTTGCTGAAACCCTGGGCGCGACGACTTCGGAGCGACAAGGACGGATCATCGATCACGACGGTGCCGGATCGATGGAGCGCAAAAAGCAGGAAGGTTACTTCTGATGGATACGTTGCGCTTCATCACTTGCGGCAGTGTCGATGATGGCAAATCGACGTTGATTGGCCGCTTGCTTTATGAGACTAAACTGATTTTCGAGGATCAGCTCGAGGCCCTCAAAGCAGACTCGAAAAAGTTTGGCACCCAAGGCGAGCGGTTGGATTTCGCGCTGCTGGTTGACGGCCTGCAGGCCGAGCGCGAGCAGGGGATTACCATCGACGTCGCCTACCGTTTCTTTGCCACACCCGAACGGCGCTTCATCGTCGCCGACACACCGGGCCACGAGCAATACACCCGCAATATGGCCACTGGCGCATCGACGGCGCAGGCGGCGGTGCTGTTGATCGACGCGCGCAAGGGGGTGCTGGTTCAAACCAAACGCCACAGTCGGATCGTCTCTATGTTGGGGATCCGCCACGTCGTGCTGGCGGTGAACAAGATGGACCTCGCGGGCTGGTCGCAAACGCGTTTCGATGACATCAAACGTGCGTACCTGCGATTTGCCGAGGAATTAAATTTCGAGAGCATCACGACCATTCCCATATCAGCCCTGGAAGGTCATAACGTCGTCGAGCGCGATCAAAATACGATCTTGTGGTATCGCGGCCAGAGTTTGCTTGAGTGGTTGGAATCGGTCGCGGTGCAAGACCGCGAAGCGGGGCTACCGTTTGCCATGCCGGTGCAATGGGTTAACCGGCCTAATCTCGACTTCCGCGGCTTTGCCGGTCGCGTCGCCAGCGGCACGGTAAAGCCGGGCGACGTGGTGCGTATCAGTCCATCGGGAGCCACCAGCCGGATCAAAGAGATCTCGGTTTGGGGCGGTGCCATCGCGAAGGCAAATGCCGGCGCAGCGGTAACCTTGGTGCTGGAGGATGAAGTCGATGCCAGCCGCGGCGATGTCATTGCCATCAATTCGCATCCTGTCGAAGCGGCCAATCAGTTCGAAGCCGACCTAATCTGGATGAGCGAGCACGCGCTCTTGCCGGGACGCTCGTATGCGGCGCTGATTCACGCGAAAGCAGCGAGCCTGGTGGTGACGCATATCAAGCATCGCGTTGACATCAATAGCGGTGCCCATCTCGCCGCGAAGAGCTTGAGCTTGAATGAAATCGGCCGAGTGACCATCAGCTTCGATCGCCTCGTGCCGTTTGCACCCTATAACGAGAACCGGCGGCTGGGCGCCTTTATCGTCATCGATAAGCTGACCAACGAGACCGTCGGTGCGGGCATGATTCACTTCGCTTTGCGGCGCGCGGTCAACGTGCATTGGCAAGCCATTGAACTGAGCAAGAACGCGCGCGCTGGGCTCAAAAATCAACAGCCGCGCTGCCTATGGTTCACCGGGCTTTCCGGCTCCGGCAAATCGACCATCGCCAACTTACTTGAGAAGCGGCTCCACGCCGAAGGCAAGCATACTTACATTCTCGACGGCGACAACGTGCGCCATGGGCTCAATCGTGATTTGGGATTTACCGAAGCTGATCGAGTCGAGAACATTCGCCGAGTGGCCGAAGTTGCGAAGTTGATGGTGGATGCCGGGCTATTGGTGATCGTCGCGTTCATCTCGCCGTTTCGTGCCGAGCGGCAAATGGCGCGCAATCTTTTCGAGGCGGGCGAGTTTGTCGAAGTGTTCGTCGATACGCCTCTCGAAGAGTGCGAGCGGCGCGATGTCAAAGGGTTGTATGCCAAAGCGCGGCGCGGCGAGCTAAAAAATTTCACCGGCATTGACAGCGCTTACGAAGCTCCGGAGGCGGCGGAGATCCATCTCGCAACAATCGAGCTTAGACCCGAAGCTCGTGTCGAACAGGTGCTGCGCGCGTTGTTATAGGGCGATTCATCAATCGCCGCTACCGTTCACCTACCACGCGCTGCGGCCGCCAGTGCGTCGAACGATGCGCTTCGACATAGTCTTCGCGGGCAAAAAGTTTGATCAACACGACGCCGGCGACGAAGCCGCCGACATGGGCCCAAAAGGCGGTGCCCCCCGCTTCACCTTGAGAGAAAAATCCGCTGACGGTTTGGATTAGGAACCAATAGCCCAGCATGACCCACGCGGGCAGGGCGATGGACGTGATAAAAATAACAATCGGCACGATGGCATAGACTTTCACACGCGGGTAGAGAATCAGATAGGCGCCCATGACACCGCTGATGGCGCCGGACGCGCCGACCATGGGAATGCCCGATGCGGGATTGGTAAGGACTTGGCCGAGCGCCGCGGCGAGGCCGGTGACCAAATAGAAAATCACGAAGCGCAGCCGGCCCATGGAATCTTCCACGTTGTTGCCAAAAATCCAGAGGAACCACATGTTGCCGAGGAGATGCATCCAGCCGCCATGCAGAAACATCGAAGTGATCAAATGCGACATCTGCCGTCCGGGATCGGTCTCGCAAACCAAGCCGGGACCGAGTGGCATGCGCGTGCCGGCGGGAAGCGCGCCGGTGAGCTCGCCGGGAATGAGGCCGAGGTTGCATATGGACGTCGCCAATGGCAAATCGCTGCCAGCGCCTTGGACTGCCAGCCAGCTTAGGACATTCAAGCCGATGATGGCGCCGGTGACGATCGCCGGGCGTTGGGTTTCGTTTTCATCGCGGTAGGGAAACATGCGATCTCCTTCGTTGGGGTCGATGGTGCGCGATGGTGGAGACGCTTACTTAGAGGCGTAGAGCTTATCGATAAAACCGCTGTCGTCCAGTTCTTTGATGAAACGCATCTCGGCGAAGTCCTGCGGTTTGGCCGTTTTCGCCTTGGGTTCTTTGTCGGCGATGGAATCGAGAATCATCTTGATGCCGTCCAGGGTCGGATACTGCTTGCGCGGCAGAATATTTTCCGCCACCGCGCGATCGTAAGTCTTCTCCAAGACCTCTCGGTCTTTCAAACCACCCATGTACTTGGCCAACACGCGGATGCCGCCTTCGCGGTCGGTTTTCAGGCGATGCACCGCTTCGACATGGGCGCGAATGTAGGCGCGCACGACTTCGGGACGCTCGCGAATAAACTTTCTCGTCGTCGCCACACCGGTGTGTTGGTAAGGCAGGCCTAGAGCCGCAACGTCCGCCAACACATGAAAGCCTTTTTTCTGCGCCGCAAAGGTGCTCGGCGGCACGTGCACGGTGGCTTGCACGCGGTTGGTCTCCAAGCCGGCTTGGCGCGTAGTCGGGTTGCCAAGCTGGACAAACGAAATATCTTTATCGGGGTTCAAGCCGATACTTTGCAGCGCAAAGCGCGCGACGAATTCGCTCGCCGTGCCGAAGCTGCTGATCGCCACCGCGCCGCCTTTGAGCTGCGCGGCAGTTTTGATGTCGGGCCGGCTCATCAGCCACCAATCGAGCGTGACCGTGCCGCCGGCGACCATCGCGGTGTCCGAACCGCCGAGAGCGCTATTGATGATGCCGATGCCGGCAATCTGCGAGATCGGTGTGTCGCCGGCCACCAGCGCCATGATCGGCGTGTTGCCGGTGAGCATGACAATCTGCGGATCGAGGCCGTTCTTGGCGAACAGGCCCATGTCCTTGGCCACCCAGATCGGCAGGTGCGCCGAGCTGATCGAGGCGTAGCCGGCGTTGAGCTTGGTTGGCGCTTGGCCGTACGCGTGACCTGCGGTTAACAACAGCGTCATGCAATAAGCAAAAATTGGAAGAGAAGCACGCCTCATGGGCAGTCCTCCAGAAGAAATTTGTCGTCGATCGCTGTGTCGGGCTTAGCCCAAACGGTCGCCGACTTTCAAACTGAGCTGCTTGGCAACCTCGGCACCGCTAACCTTGGCCGCTTCACCTCGGGCCTTCTTTGCCGTGAGCGTCCCACCGTTGAGCGCGATGGCAATTTCTTCGGCGCCGATATTGGTAACTTGTCCTGCAGGCGTTGAGCTGTTGCCAAGCTGCATACGCGCCTCGAACAGGCGCACCATCTTGCCGTTGAACGTCGCATGCGCGCCCGGCTGCGGATCGCAGCCGCGGATCATGTTGTAGACTTCCTGCGCCGGTTTGGACCAATCGATCTTGGCGTGCTCGTCGCGACAGATCGGATCGTAGTTGGCCTTCGATTCGTCTTGCACGACGCGCGGCGGGTTGCCGGATTTGATCAAGTCGAGGCACTCGCCGATGGCTTCGACGCCGAGCGGGAAAATCTTGTTGAAGTAGAGCGAACCGGTGGTGTCGTCGGGCTCGATGGTGACGGTTTTTTGCAAAAGGATTGGACCCGTGTCGATGCCGGGATCGACCCAGAAGTAGGTGAGGCCGGTGATCGTTTCGCCTTTCATGATCGCCCAATTGAGCGCGCTGGCGCCGCGATACTTGGGTAAGATCGACGGGTGGAAACAGATGCTGCCGAGTTTGGGCACGGTAAAGACTTGCTCGGGGACGATTTGGGTGACGAAGGCGAGAACAGCGAGGTCGGCATTGTAGCCGATAAACTCCTCGCGCACCTCCGGGCCTTTGAGATTTTTGTGTTGACGCACCGCAATGCCAAGCGACAAAGCCTTTTGCTTGACCGGATCGAACTTGCCGCTGGGCGGATCGAGCGGGCAGTAGACCGCGACGACTTCATCGCCTTTGCTGAGAATTTTTTCCAAAGTTTTTTCCGCAAAGGCCGCCTGGCCGATTAGAATGATTCTCATCTCTTATGCTCCTACGATCACGAGCCACGAGCACGAAGCATGATCTTAACCGATAACTTTATAGTTGCCGCCGAGGTAGCTTTGCGTCAAGCCGACATAGGCTGACGGCGCCATGTCGATCCATTTGCGCGCGTCACCGGCGATTTCTTTTTTTACCTGCGCTGGGCTGCCGGCGGCCAGGACATGGGCGGGGATTTTTGTGTGCGGCACGACTACGCTGCCGGCGGCGATCAGCGAACCTTCGCCAATTTCCGTGTCTTCTAAAATTGTGCAGTTCATGCCGACAATGACCCCGCGTTTGATGTCGCAGCCTTCCATAATCGCGCCATGGCCGATGGTGCACTCGTCGCCGACGATGGTGGTCTGTTCGCCGGAATGGATAACGCAGTTATCCTGAATGCTGGTGCGGGCGCCGACGAGAATCGGATAGCCGCCCATATCGGCGCGCAGCACCGCGCCCCACCAGACACTGGAATCGTCGCCGACGCGCACGTCGCCGATCAACACTGCAGTTGGCGCGATGAAGGCCTTAGGCGATACGGTCGGTCGTTTGCCTTGGTATTCTACGAGCATGAAAACTTTCCTCCAAAAATGTGCCGCCACGATATGGGAGCGTGCTCGGGAAATCAAGTTTCCGTCCCGTTGATTGACTCGTATGGGCAAAGCCGCTAAAGAATTTTGACCCGATGGGTTGCTTGGTGAGGGATACGGATCTCCAAAGTCGGCGCCGCGATCACCAGCGCCGGCAGCAATCCTGACACCTCCGCGCTGTTCTACGATTTTCTCTTATCGCGCGCCGGCATGGAAACCATCCGCGCCAGCCGGCGTATTCCGACCCGCCCTGACGTTACGGCGCCTTATCTTAAGCCTTACAAGCAGATTCCCTTCGAGCCGCAGGCGATCGAAGAATTCGACAAACACGTGGCGACGTTTCGGGAAGTGTTCAAGCCGGGGAATTAGAACAAATTCTCGCGCAAAACGGCAAAGGACGCAAAGTTCGGAAAATTTTTTCCTCTGCGCTCTCAGCGACTCTGCGCGAGACTTTTCCCAGGTCCTACTAAGCGCTCAGCCCGAAATTCTTCTCAGCCATTTCGCAGATCTGCTGGCCGATCGCTAGCGACGCGGTGGCGCCGGGGGATGGGGCGTTAAGGATGTGGATGGCGTTTTTGCTGGCCTTGATGACGAAGTCGTCCACCAGTCCGCCGCTGGCGGAGACGGCTTGCGCGCGCACGCCGGAGCCACCGGGGGCGAGATCGTTGGATTGGATTTCCGGCAGGAGCTTTTGCAAGGCGCGCACGAAGGCTGCTTTGCTGAGCGAGCGGTAGAGCTCGCCGAAGCCGGTCTGCCAATATTTTCCGGTCATGGCCCAGAAGCCTTTGAACGTCACCGTGCGCATGACGTCAGCGATATTGATATCGGTGTGGCGATAACCTTCGCGGGCGTAGGCGAACACGGCGTTGGGGCCGGCTTCGACACCGCCGCGCGCCATGCGCGTAAAATGGACGCCGAGAAATGGGAAAGTCGGATCGGGAACTGGATAAATCAAGTTGCGCACCAGCGACTCCTTCTCCGGCGCGATTTTATAGTACTCGCCGCGGAAGGGGATGATCTTATGCTCTTCTTCGCCGGGCGTGTGTTCGGCACCCGCCAATTTGGCGATGATATCGGATTGTAGGCCGCAGCAGTTGATCAGGTTCTTTGTGCGGTAATCGCCTTGGGAAGTTTGCACGACGGTCTCACCGTCGCGCGACAGAAATCCGATCACTTTATGTGACAGACGGATGTCGCCGCCGGCATTGCGTACTTTGTTCGCGTAGGCTTCGGAGACTTTGATGTAGTCGACGATGCCGGTCTCCGGCACCCAAAGAGCTTTGATGCCGGTGGCGTGCGGCTCGATTTCGCGCAACCGCTCCGGGCCGATGACTTCGACGCCCTGCAAACCGTTGGCGGCGCTGCGCTTATGGAGCTCTTCCAAACGCGGGATTTCCGCTTGGCTGGTGGCGACAACAACCTTGCCGCAGATCTCAAAAGGAATGTTGTGTTCTTCCAGGAATGCGATCAACTCTTTGCGCCCGCTGACGCAATTGCGCGCTTTCGCTGACCCCGGCCGATAATACAATCCCGAGTGAATGACGCCGCTATTGTGGCCGGTCTGATGGCGCGCTATTCCAGCTTCTTTTTCCAAAATTAGCAGCCGCGTGCGCGGCTGGCGCGCGAGAATCTTCATGCCGGTGGCGAGACCGAGAATGCCGCCGCCGAGGATGGTTAGATCGTATTGGGAAGCCATCGTTAGAAATAATTCGAGCTGTTCCATCCTTTCCTTCGATACGCGCTGCGGCTACTCAGGATGACCGGTGTTTTCTTAAACACCGATTCCCCGAGTAAGACCGCAGGGCTGTATCGAGGGCGAACAGCTACAGACGCAGCAACTCCCGAGAGTTACGCTCAGTAAACTTTTTAAAATGCTCCGGATTGGCCAATCCCGAGAGGCCGTTTAAGCCGCGCGCCAGCGGGCCGAGGCCGCCGCAATAGTCGGAGCCGAAGACGATATTTTTCTCGCCCATTTTGTGAATCAGGAACTGCAGGGTGACAGATTCCGAGCCGGCGCAATCGATCAAGAAATGTTCGAGAAAGATTTCTGAATATTTTTTCTGCTCGCCTTGCGGGCCTTTGTGCTTCCAATAAAAGCGGTGCATGAGCAGCGGGATGCCGCCGCCGGAGCTGCGAATGATGATCTTCAAATTGGGATGGCGGTCGAAGACGCCGCTGGCAATCATGCGCAGGCAGCACTCCGCCACTTCGCCGTCGGAGAGCACGGCGTAGGCGACGCCGGCGCCGCCGTCTTCGAGTTTTTTCAGCGATGGGCTCTGCGCCGTCCCGGCGCCGTGCAGAAAGATCGGCAGTTTCAGTTCGTTGATCTTAGAATAGAGCGGTTCCATCGCCGGTGTGTCGACCAGCATCTCACCGTCGACGTGGGGATACATGAGCACGGCGCGAAAACCTTGCTTGGCCATGCGGTCGATTTCGTTTACCGACGCAGGGATGTTTTTCAGCGACAGCGCGATGATGCCGCCCAAGCGATCTTTGTGCGGACCGACTCGGCTCGCAAGTACGTCGTTGGACGCGCGTGCGACTTCCATCGCTTGGTCGGCGGGCAATTGATCGGCGTAGACGCCGGCGCCCTGGCAGACGAGCTGCAAGTCGATGCCGACTTCGTCCATCTCTTTGACGCGTTTGCCAAGATCCGGGGAGTCGTAGGGATCGATGTTCGGCTTTTTGCCGGTGAGCTGGTTGATCTTTTCGGTGATCTCAGGAGCGGTGTGGTGGGCATGCCAATCGATGATCATAATTCCCTCCTTAAGCGGAATGTCGTAACTTTAGACTTGACGTGTTTGCTCCCTCGATACGCGCTTCGCGCTACTCGGGACATCGGAGTTTTCTGGTTCCGATTCCCCGAGTAGGCCCAAAGGGCCGTATCGAGGGGTAGTTTCGTTCAACTTGTCAACGCGATCAAGGGCTATGCGACGCCATCGATGCGCAGCTCAGTCATATAGTCCCGCAGCGCGTCAGCCAAGTGAAACCGCGGCGTGTAGCCCAGCTCGGCTTTGGTGACGCCGATGTCCATGGGAATGCTGCGGCTCCTATCGGTGCTCGCGGCACCGGTGGTTTTTACATCGAGCGTCGGCAGCACTTCTCGGACGGCCTGCGCTAACTGTTCGTGATTGGTTACCACGCCAGTGCCGGCGTTATAGATGCGCTGCTTGGGGTTTTCGGCTTTGCATGCCAGAGCCAGCACTTGGCCAACGTCCTTGCCGTAAACGTATTCATTGGGTCCGTAGGTTTTGGCCTCAATCGTGATGGACTGGCCTTTGATCATGTTGACGGCAAGGTCGCGCATGACCATGCCAACGGTTGATCCACCGACATAAAAGCCGCGGCCAAAAACTCCGCCCGGGCGAATAATAATGGTGTCCAGATTGTACATGCTGGCGTAGGCGTGGACCAAATGTTCCGAGCAGACTTTAGTGGTCGCGTACAAATTGTGTCCGCCAATGGGATGAGTTTCTTTGACAACACTATCGTTGATTTTGCCGCGCTCGTAAACGCCGAAGGTGCTGACGTAGACGACCCGGCGCAGCTTGCGCAGACGCGCCGCTTCGAGCACGTTGATCGTGCCGTTTATATTGTTGGTCGCGCCGGTGTAAGAATTTTCTTGCACTCGCCCGCCGATCAAGCCGGCGGTGTGGACCATCGTGTCGATGTTGTATTTTCCCAAAGCGGTGAGCAGCGCCGGCAGATCGAGCATGTTGGCGGCGACGACTTCGGCTTTACCCTGGCCGACGACTTTGGCGATGTAGTCGCGGTTGGGCGACAAATCGAACAGCGTTATGTTGCCAGCGTCGACCAGTTGCTGCGCTGCGTGGGCGCCGATCAAGCCGGCTCCTGTGATGAGAACGTTCATTGTCTAGCCTCCTGATATCAGTGGACTCAGATTAGGCGCGTGGGCCTTGCGTGTCAATCCAAATGGCGCTGGGCCAGAGCTATTGGCTTGCTGACGCAAGCGGCCGCGATCCAGATTTTCACGGAACCGTCACGTTTCACTCTTGACACGAACCTTTGCGCGTGGTGACTGTTGTGAACATCGGAGGTTTTATGAAGCGGCTTCTTTTAGTTTTTCTGCTGGCAGCGTTTTGTTCTATGGCCGATTCTGCGGCGGCGCGCGACGTGGTCATCGTCACGTCGTTTCCCAAAGAGCTTTTTGAAACCTACAAGAAAGCGTTCGAAGCGAAGCATCCGGGCACAACCGTCGTCATTAATAGCAAGCAGACCAACGCGGGTGTGACTTACCTGCGTGAGACCCGCGCCAAGCCGGAGGCGGACATTTTCTGGGTCAGCGCGCCCGACGCGTTTCAGACTTTGGATTCCGATGGGCTCCTGGAAAAATATGCGCCGCCGAAGGAGATCCTGGCGCGCATTCCGGCCAAGATCGGCAATTTTCCGATTCACGATCCCGAGGGCAAGTATTTTGGCTTTGCCATCAGCGGCTACGGCCTGATGTGGAACAAAAATTATCTGCGCGCACACAAAATGCCGGCGCCGAAAGAGTGGACCGACTTGGCGCACTCGCGCTACTACAATCACATCGCCATTAGCGCGCCGTCGCGCAGCGGCACCACCCACCTGACCGTCGAGACCATCTTGCAAGCCTACGGCTGGGAAAAGGGCTGGGCGCTTTTGCTTAACTCCGGCGGCAACATGGGCACGATAACCGAGCGCAGCTTCGGTGTGCCCGAAGCGGTGATCAGCGGGCAATATGGCATCGGTGTGGTGATCGATTTCTTTGGTCTATCCGCCATCGCCAGCGGCCAGCCGGTGGAGTTCGCTTATCCTTCGTTGACTTCGGTGGTTCCGGCTAGCGTCGGTATCGTCAAGGGCGGGCCCAATCCGCAGGAAGCGCGGGCTTTCGTTAACTATCTGCTGAGCGAAGCGGGGCAGACCGTGCTGTTCTCGCCTGAGATCGCTCGTCTGCCGGTCATCCCGGATCTGTACGCTAAAGCGCCCAAGGACTATCCCAATCCGTTCAAGAAAAAATTGGGCGGCGTAGAGTTCAACGATCAGCTTTCGTCGGGCCGCCGCGACGTCGTCAATTCGCTCTACGACCACATCATCACCTTTCGCCACAAAGAGCTGCGCGAAGCATGGAAGAGCATCTACACGGCCGAGGAGGCGTTGGCAAAAAGCAAGAGCGCCAACGCCGCCCAAGCGAAAAACTTGATCGCCGAGGCGAGAAAGCTGGCGACACAGATTCCGATCAACGACAAGCGCGCCGGCGATAAGGAAGTGACCGGCGCTTTCCGTTCCAAGTCGGGCCTGAAAGCGCAGATCGAAACCGAGTGGGAGAACTTCGCCAAGGGCAACTATCTAAAAGCGAAGGAATCGGCCGAAAAGGCGCTGTCCATGGTCCGGTAGGGGCGATTCATGAATCGCCCTGACGTCTAATCAGGTCGCCACCAAACATGATCCCAGCCATCGCGTCAGTCGGGAGCCGCGTTCGCCAGCGTGTCGATTTTGGCAGGGCGGCGTGATGGCGTTGCTGCTGGCGGTTCTCGTCGTTTTTATCCTCTATCCGGTTTTGAGCGTCCTGTGGATTGCGCTGTCGGACGACCAAGGCAATCTGACGCTGGTGCATTTCGCCAACTTCTTTCGCCGGCCGTTGTTTCGTGAAGCGCTGTGGAACACGCTGTGGAGCGGTCTGTTGGTGGTGTTCTTCGGCGCGTTGATCGGCGTGCCGCTGGCTTACATCGTTGCGCGCTATGAGTTTCGCGGCAAGTTGCTCTTGCAAACGGCGGCGACGCTGCCGCTGGTGATTCCGCCGTTTGTCGGCGCGGTGGCGCTGCAATTGATCCTCGGCCGCAGCGGCGCGGTGAATCTGCTCTTGATGGAATGGTTCGATCTTTCGATTCCCTTCATGGAAGGGTTGACCGGCGTGGTGCTGGTGCAGACGCTGCACTTTTTCCCCTTCATCATGCTCAACACACTGGTGTCGTTGTCTAACATCGACGCGTCGCTCGAAGAGATGGCGCAGAACCTGGGCTGCCACGGCTGGCGATTGTTTCGCCGGGTGACGCTGCCGCTCATGCTGCCAGGCTTTATCGCCGGCTCGCTGTTGACGTTTATTCGCGCCATCGACGATCTTGGCACGCCGCTGATGCTCAATTACAAGAATCTGCTCGCGCCGCAGGCTTATTTGCGCATCACGACCATCGGCATGGACGACGTCGACGGTTACGTCGTCTGTGTGGTCTTGGTTGTTCTATCGCTGGCGGCGTTGTTGGCGGCGCGCAAATATTTAGGCTTAGCCGAATACGCCACCGTGCAGCGGCCGGCTGCGGCGATGGAGAAACTACGCGGCGCCAAGCTGGCGCTGGTCTGGCTCATCATCGCTGTCACATTGGGCGTGAGTCTTTTGCCGCATATCGGCATTGTCGTCTTGTCCTTTGCCAAGGTCTGGAGCTTCAGCTTGCTGCCGACCAGCTACACGTTGGCGCACTACAATGAAATCCTTTTTCGCGTGCCCCATTTTGTGCTCAACACGCTGCTCTATACATTGATCGCCGCCGGCCTCGACATCGTCCTCGGCGCGGCGATCGCGTTTTTACTGCTGCGCAGCCGGGTGCCGGGGCGCAACCTGCTCGACGCCATCGCCAGCATGCCGCTGGCGATCCCCGGTGTGGTGTTGGCGGTGGGCTATCTGCGCGTGTTTCACGGCTGGGAGTTCCCTGGTCTCGGCGCGCCGCTGACGTCGTCTTGGATCATTCTGGTCGTCGCCTACACCATGCGCCGTCTGCCCTACACGGTGCGGGCCTGCTATGCGGCGTTGCAGCAGGTGCACATCAGTTTGGAAGAGTCGGCGCAAAACCTCGGCGCTAATCGGCTGCGAACAATTATTAGAATTACCTTGCCGCTGATCGGCGGCGGCCTGGTTGCCGGCGGTTTGATCGCGTTCATCACTTCTTGCGTCGAACTGGCGTCGACGATCATGCTGGTACCGCGCATCGAGCTGGGACCGATCTCCTACGGCATTTATCTTTATATGCAGAGTCCCTTGGGACGCGGTGCCGGGGCGGCGCTGGGTGTGGTGGCGATCTTGTTGGTTTCGATCGGAACCTATCTGACGCACCGGATTTTCGGCGGCCGCGCCGGCAATGCCTTTCGCGCGTGATATGCAGGCGGCTGAGGTTAAACTGGAAAATGTCGGCAAGCGCTACGGCGACCAATGGGTCGTGCGCGATGTCAATCTGCAGATCCGGCGCGGCGAGTTCTACACCTTTCTCGGGCCCAGCGGCTGCGGCAAGACGACGCTGCTGCGCATGATCGCGGGCTTCGTTTTTCCCGATCAGGGCGTGATCTCACTCGACGACCGGCCGGTCAACCAGGTGCCGCCCTGGCAACGCGATGTCGGCATGGTGTTTCAAAACTATGCGCTGTGGCCGCACCTGACTGTTTTTGAAAATGTCGCCTTTGGTCTGCGCGAGCGCAAAGTCGCGCGCGGCGACATCGCCGAGCGAGTGAACAGCGCGCTCAAGCTGGTTGGTCTGGCCGGCACAGAAAAGCGCCGGCCGTCGCAGCTGTCAGGCGGCCAGCAGCAGCGCGTCGCCTTGGCGCGCACTCTGGTGATCCAGCCGCGGGTTTTGCTGCTCGACGAACCGCTCAGCAACCTCGACGCCAAGCTGCGCGTGGAAATGCGCATCGAGCTGCTCAAGCTGCAGCGGGATCTCGGCCTGACGACGATCTACGTGACCCACGATCAAGAAGAAGCGCTGGCGATGTCGACCCATATCGCGGTGATGAACCTCGGCCAGGTGGTTCAGGAAGGCGAGCCGCGTTTAATCTACGAACAGCCGGCGCACGAGTTTGTCGCGGCTTTCGTCGGCCAATCCAACTTGTTTTCTGGAACGGTGTTGCGCAGCTCCGCCGATGGATGCGAGATCGAAGCTGTGCAGGGGAGCATTATCAAAGCAGCGGCATTGGCGTTTCCAGCGCGGCCGGGCGAGGCGGTGGCCTACAGCATCCGCCCCGAGGCGTTTGCCATCGAAACCGATGCGACGGCGGCTGCGGATGGCCATCGCATCCGCGCCGAAGTTGTCGCCGCCGCCTATCAAGGGTCGACGGTTGAATACGAGCTGACGGTCGACGGCAAGACGATCAAAGCGCGTGTGGCCAATCCGAAAGGCAAACCCCTCTACGCGCGCGGCGATCTCGTCACGCTGGTGTTCGAAGCCAGCGATGTCGTGATTGTGCCGAAGTAGATTTAAGCGGACGAAAACGGTTTCGCAGCTGCGGTTTGGATCTAGAGGCGTTGAGGGGCTCGTAAGCCGAGCTAGCCGTAACGGCGCTGCTCTTCGAGCACCGGCGTTTGTTGCGCCGGAAGGGGTGCCGAGGGTTGCGATGGGAAGTGCATCAGGACGCGGGTGCCCTGGTTCGGCTCGCTGGTAATCTCGATCTCGGCGCCGACCAGCTCCGCCATGCGGCGCGCCACGGCGAGACCTAAATCGAGCCCGGCGGAGGCGCGGTGGGCGAGGCTATCGAGGTGCTGAAACGGTTCGTAAAGGGTAGCCAGCTTGTTGGCCGGGATGCCGACACCGGTGTCGGTGATTTCGAGATTCACGCCGCCGCGGTCGGCGCAGGGACTGAGGCCGATGCAGATTTCGCCCTGCTGGGTAAATTTTACCGCGTTGCTGAGAATATTTTGGATGATGCGCTCAACTTTGTTACGATCGTTGGAAACCGTCAGACGAAAGTCGGGCACGTCGACGGTGATCTTCAGCCCCTTGTCTTGGGCGAGTTTCTGATAGCGCTTCAGCGTTTCTTGCAGCAGTTGCCGCACCTCAAACTCGTCGACTAGGGTGCTCGAGTCGCCGGCGTTGAGGGAGGTCATCCACAGGACGTTGTCGACCAGTTCCAACAGCTCTTCCGAGTTGCGGTAAACCGTCTCCAGAATTTTCTGTTGGTCGTCGGACAGTTTGCCAATCACCTGATTGAGCAACAGGTAGACAAAACCAACGACGACGCTCAGCGGCGTGCGCAGCTCGTGGGAGATGTTCGAAATAAAATCCGATTTCACCTGGCGTAACTTGGCTTTGGCGTGACGCCGCTCCAGGCCCCTTTTGACCAGCGACAGAATGTGATTTACGTCGAAAGGTTTGGAAATATAGTCGAAAGCGCCCAGGCGCAGGCCTTCGATGGCGGTATCGAGGGAGCCATAGCCGGTAATGATAATCGCTTCGATGTCGGGGTCTTTTTGTTTGACCAGTTCAAGGACATTGATGCCGTTTAAACCCGGCATCTTCAGGTCCAGCGTGACTAAATCGATGGGGAACTTATCGAGAATTTCGGTGACTTGGGTGCCACGCTCCGCGATGTGAATGGTGTAGTAGGGGTTGAGAATCATCTTGAGAGATTCTCGCGGACCCATCTCGTCGTCTACAACCAAGATATGCGGCTTACTGCCCATGCTGCCAAGCTTTTTCAGCAAGGTGCATGCCAGCCACCCATGCCCCGTTAACCCGCTGATTTTGTTTAAAATTGTTTTAGCAAGGAAACGGTAGCGCGGTCGCTCTGGAGACAAAATTGTGAACTATGGGGATAATTTTGGCTCGTCCGGTGAAGTATTGGTGTCAATGATATTCAGCTTCTCGATACGGTACTTGAGTATGCGCCGGCTGGTGCCGAGCATCATGGCGGCCTTGGTTTGATTGAAGCCGGTGCGCTGCAGCGCTTTGACGATCAATTCGCGCTCGAACTCATCGACGGCATCGCTCAGCGGCCGAGTGCCATTGAGCACGTCTTCTTTCAGGGTCGCGGTATGATCCACGGAGCGCATGTTGACCGGCAGGTCACGCAAGGTGATGGTCTCATGGGGTGTCAGGATGGTGAGCCGTTCAATCAGGTTCTCAAGCTCGCGAATGTTGCCCGGCCAATGATAGGCGGTAAAAAAGTCGACCACCTCGGGCGACAGAATCCGCGGTGCCATGTTGTGTTCCTGGGCCTTGAGTCGCAAGAAATGGTCTAACAGCAACGCAATATCCTCGGGCCGTTCGCGCAGCGGCGGCAGATAAAGGCCGACGACCATTCAAGCGGTAAAAGAGGTCGAGGCGGAATTCTTTGTTCATGGCCATGGTTTCGAGATCGCGGTTGCTGGCGGCGATGAGCCGGACGTCAACTTTGATCTCTTCGGTGCCGCCCAGGCGGGTAAAAGTCTCTTGCTCGATGGCGCGGAGAAACTTCGCTTGGGTGCCGAGGTTCAGCTCGCCGATCTCGTCGAGGAAAAGCGTGCCGGTGTTGGCCAGCTCGAAGCGGCCGGCCTTGCGTTGGCTGGCATTGGTGAAGGCGCCTTTTTCGTAGCCGAACAGTTCACTTTCAATCAATGTATCGGGCAGGGCGGCGCAATTGACGACGATAAACGGTTTGGCCCGGCGGTCGCTGTTGTAATGAATCGCCCGGGCGATCAGCTCTTTGCCGGTGCCGCTTTCGCCGGTGATCAACACAGGGCTTTTCTTTGCGGCCACCATACTGACCGCTTTGAAGACGTCGATGATCTGTTTTGATTTGCCGACAACGTTGTCGACGCCGTACTTGCGCCCGACTTCTTCCTTGAGCCGCTCGAGCTCCTGGGCCATCTGGACCTTTTCCAAGGCGTGATCGACTCGGATGCGCAGCTCCTCGACGTCTCCACTACTGTGGCTTTGTACCTTAGACGCAAGGAATGTCAATGTAATTGCCGGCAGTTTCAGAAAGTTTACGAAATTTTTCGAGCGATCTTGGCCAAAATATGACAACTCGACACAGGAGAACATTTCTTGATTTTGTCTCGGTGCTGTGGCAGTTTCAGCCGAGTATTTTTCACCTGCGCCCGCGACAACTCAAAATTTCACTCACCGTTCGCAAGCAGAAGGAAAACTATGATCTTGGCGCTTCGCCGGTTGCTCGCGCTAGTGACGTTTGTCCTCGGCGCGTATTCTTTTTACTATTCCTCGCCGGTGCTTGCCGGCGGTTTCATGCTGCCGCATCAGTCGGCGCGCGCGCTGGCCTTGAGCAGCGCGATCAACGCCGGCGTCAGCGACGCCTCTGCCGTCTACTAGAATCCGGCGGCGCTGGGCGAAGTCGACGGCAATAATATTCTCGTCAATGGCAGCTATATTAATGTCATTAGCTCGGTGGAGAACAGCGGCCGCAAAGCGGACAACGAACACGACGATAACTTTCTCGCCACCTTGTTTGCCAACTACCATATTCCCAATAGCGATTTCAGCCTTGGCATTGGCACCTACACACCGTTTGGTTTAGCGACGACTTACGAGCGCGACTTCACGCGCTTTGCCGCCCAGCGCACCGAGCTCCGAACCCTCTACGTGACGGCGGCGGCGGCGTGGCATCCGTCGCGGTTTTTTTCGATTGGCGCTGGCTTGAGTTTCGTGCATGCCTCGGGGCTATTCACCCGCGGCCTCTGCCTCGATCCCTTTGCCGCCTGCACCACACCGGGCGGGCCGTTGGAGGGGCGGCTGCGGCTGACCGACACGGCGAATGCGTTTGCTTACAATCTTGGCGTGCTGGTGAAACCCCGTGACAATTTGAAATTGGCGTTCACCTATCGCTCGCGCGTCGATCTGCGCTTCGATAGCGCCGACGTCAAACTCGGCGGGGCTTTTTCGACTGCCAATGTCAAAGCCCAGGTGCGGCCGTTGCCATTGCCAGCAGTCATCGACGTCGGCGCGTTCTGGCGCGTCAATGACAGCTGGGCGCTGGAGCTCGTCTACGAACACACCCGCTGGGGCGATTTTAAGAATTTCACTGCGAGCTTTTCGCCGGTGCCGACGTTTGTGCCATTGAGTTTGCCGGTTGCCGGCTTCGCTTTGCCGGAGCGTTGGAAAAATACCAGCGCGCTGCGTGTTGGCACGAGCTATCGGCCCAACGCGACTTGGGAATTGCGCGGCGGTATGGTGCTCGAAGAAGGGCCGATTCCGGCCAAGACGCTGAACATAGCGATCCCAGGAGCCGACCTGCTGGCACTGAGCGGTGGGGTCGGTTACCAATGGCAAAAACTTTCCATCGACCTCGGTTACATGGCGGTGTTTTACAAGACCCGTAAGGTCAATAACGGCGAGCTCGAAGGTTTGCCTGCCACCAACCCGCTGTTTTTCGCCGGCGCGCCGGGCAAAGATAAATATCGCACGTTCAATAACCTGGCGCTGTTGTCTTTCAATTACCGTTTTTAGCAATTCTCAACTTCTCGCGGATTTGTTATTCTTTCGAGTGGACCCGAGTTCGGGTCCGCAATCATTCATGGCGCAAAAATTTTATGTTGTCTGGGCGGGACGGCAGACCGGTATCTTCACCGATTGGCCGACAGCGCAAAAGTCGGTCGATAAGTTTGCCGGCGCGCGCTTCAAGTCTTTCGCAACCCGAGCCGAAGCCGAGCAGGCTTTTCACGGCGGCAATGCTGCGCCGCGCCAGACCGCGGGCGGACCAGCCGCCGGCCGAGCCGTCAACGGACGCAACGGCCACGTCGCGCACCGCTTCGAGGTCAGCATCTACTGCGACGGCGCCTGCGATCCGAACCCGGGGCATGCGGGCTCGGGCATCGCAGTTTATCGAAACGGTGGGCTCACTGAGTTGTGGTACGGGCTTTACAACCCGAGGGGAACCAATAACACGGCTGAGCTAAACGCGCTGTTTCATGCGCTGCGTATGGCCGAAGCGGAAATCCAAAGCGGCCACACCGTTGAGATCTGCAGCGACTCCGCCTATTCGATCAACTGCATCCGCACCTGGGCACCGAGCTGGGAAAAGAAAGGTTGGAAAAGAGCCGATGGCGAGATCAAGAACTTGGAGATCATCCAGGCCTGCTACGAGATTTATCAGCGCATCAAGAAAGAGCTAACCCTCACCCACGTCGCCGGCCACGTCGGCCACGAAGGCAACGAGCTCGCCGACCGCATGGCCATGCTGGCGGCGCAGCGGCGCGAAAAGGAGCTGCGCTTGTTCGAAGAAACCAAGGACATTCCGGCACTGCTGAAGATGCGGGCGGGGTGATGTGTTTCCTATGCTTTCGGATACAGATTCTCCCCAGCGCAATCCACTTCATTGTACCGCCGAATTTTCGCAAAGTGCCACCCAAAGGCGTAGCGCTTCACAAAGATGAACTTAGGTCATCCGATGTCGAAAAGCGCGATGGCCTGCCGGTTACCAAGGCGCTGCGGACAGTGTTTGATCTTGCCGGATCAAACTTGGACGAAGAGAGACTAGCTGCCGTGACAGAAGATGCAATCAAAAAAGGACTGATCAGAACATCGGAATTGCTCAGTCTACTAGCCGCGGTCCCGGCAGATATCGATCCAGCAAACCAGGCAATTCTTCAACTGGTTGCGAGAGAATAGAGATGACCTACAAAACCGACACCGACTTTCGCAAAGCACTAGAAGAGCAATTGCGACTTCTTCCCCGCTTTCTCAATCTTGGCCCAGCTGTCGCGCAGGGTCACGGTGCGGTTGAAGACCAACTTCGAAGGCGACGAGTCGACCGCATCGACACAAAAATAACCTAAACGTTCGAATTGAAAGCGCTCGCCGGGTTTGGCGTTGGCGAGATAGGGTTCGACTTTGCACGTCGGCAAGACTTCCAGCGAATTGAGGTTTAGGCCGCTGAGCCAGTTGACGCCTTCGGGTACGTCGTCGGGGTCTTCTTTGTTGAAGAGTTGTTCGTAGAGGCGCACCTCGGCGACGCGGGCGTGGGTGGCGGAGACCCAGTGGATGGTCGCTTTGACTTTGCGGCTGGCTTGCGCTGAGCCGCTTTTGGTTTCGGGGTCGTACGTGCAGCGCAACTCGGTGATCGCGCCGCTCGGGTCTTTGACGACTTCGGTGCATTTGATGATGTAGGCGTAGCGCAGCCGCACCTCTTTGCCGGGGGAGAGCCGGAAAAATCCTTTGGGTGGCTCTTCGCGGAAGTCGTCCTGTTCAATGTAGAGCGTCTTCGAGAAGGGCACTTTACGCGTGCCGGCGGCGGGATCTTCGGGATTATTGACCGCTTCCAACTCTTCGACTTTGTCGTCGGGACAATTCTCCAAAACGACTTTGATCGGCCGCAACACCGCCATGACACGCGGCGCGCGCTTGTTTAGGTCTTCGCGCACGCTGTGTTCGAGCATGGCGATATCGACGGTGCTGTTGCGTTTGGCGACGCCGATGCGCTCGCAAAAGTTGCGGATCGCTTCGGCCGGGTAACCGCGGCGGCGAATGCCGCTCAACGTCGGCATGCGCGGGTCGTCCCAGCCGTTGACGTGTTTGTCCCTGACGAGCTGCAAGAGTTTGCGCTTGCTCAAAACCGTGTAGGTCAGGTTCAAGCGGGCAAACTCGATCTGCTGCGGATGATGAATCTTTAACTCGTCGAGGAACCAATCGTAGAGCGGCCGGTGGTCTTCGAATTCCAGTGTGCAGATCGAGTGCGTGATGCCTTCGATGGAATCCGACTGGCCGTGGGCGAAGTCGTAGGTCGGATAAATGCACCATTTGTCGCCGGTGCGATGGTGCGTGGCGCGCAAAATACGATACAGCACCGGATCGCGCATGTTGATATTCGGCGACGCCATATCGATCTTGGCGCGCAATGTCCGGCTGCCGTCGAGAAATTCACCGGCGCGCATGCGCGCGAACAACTCCATGTTCTCCTCGACATTGCGCTCTCGGTAGGGGCTATTTTTGCCCGGCTCGGTGAGGGTGCCGCGGTGCTCGCGCATTTGCTCGGCCGTGAGATCGCAGATGAACGCTTTGCCGGCTTTGATCAGGTCAACGGCAAAATCGTAGAGCCGCTCAAAATAATCTGAAGCGTAGAACTCGCGCCCCTCCCAGTCGAAACCGAGCCAGCGGACGTCTTGCTTGATCGATTCGACGTATTCGACTTCTTCTTTGCTCGGGTTGGTGTCGTCAAATCGTAAGTTGCACTTGCCGCCGAATTCTTGCGCCAAGCCAAAGTTCAGACAGATCGATTTGGCATGGCCGATGTGCAGGTATCCGTTCGGTTCAGGCGGGAAGCGGGTGTGCACGCGGCCGTTGTTTTTATTTTGCTTGAGATCGTCGCTGACGATGTTGCAAATAAAATGCGAGGGTGCCGCCTCCGGCGGCGCGCTGTTGCCAGAGGATCTATCCGACAGTACTTTTGTGTCCACAACCGCTGCTCCTTGGAATCTACCACTCTATCACATCTCGGGTGCGCGGCTAAAGTGCCGTTTGACGCTCAGAAACCGCCCTGTTACCTTGACTCGCATGGCTGAGATTCGCACCCGTTTCGCGCCCAGCCCGACCGGTTACTTGCACATCGGCGGGGCGCGCACGGCGTTATTCAACTACTTATTTGCGCGCCATCACGGCGGCAAATTCATTCTGCGCATCGAAGACACCGATCGCGAGCGTTCGACGCCGGAAGCGATCAAGGCGATTCTCGACGCGATGGCATGGCTTGAGCTCGACTACGATGAAGGGCCGTTTTATCAAACCGAGCGCTTTGCGATCTATCGGCAGCGCATTCAAGAGCTGCTTGCCAAGGGGCGCGCGTATCCGTGCACTTGCACAAGCGCAGAGCTCGACGCAAAGCGACAAGCCGCGCTCAAAGAGAAGCGCAAGCCGGCGTATGACGGCACCTGCCGGCCGCCCGAAGGCGTAGCGCCTTCGCTGCCCACGGATAAGCTCTACACGATTCGTTTTCGCTCGCCGAGCGCTGGCACGACCGTGGTTCACGATTTGATCAAGGGCGACGTGGTTTTCGACAATCGCGAGTTGGACGATTTGATTCTCGCCCGTTCGGACGGCACGCCGACGTACAATTTCTGCGTGGTCTGCGACGATATCGACATGCGCGTGAGCCATGTCATTCGCGGCGACGATCACCTCGCCAATACGCCGCGGCAGATTCAGCTTTATCAAGCACTGGACCACGCGCTGCCGCAGTTTGGCCACGTGCCGCTAATCCTGGGCACTGACAAAGCGCGCTTGAGCAAGCGCCATGGCGCCACTTCAGTGACCGCCTATCGCGACATGGGCTACTTGCCGGAAGCGGTAAATAATTACCTCGTGCGCTTGGGCTGGTCGCACGGCGATCAGGAGATCTTTTCACGCGCCGAATTGATCGAAAAATTTTCGCTGGAGTCGGTGGGCAAAGCGGCGGGTGTATTCAATCCGGAGAAATTTCTCTGGCTGAACACGCACTATCTGAAAGCGCGGCCGCTTAGCCAGTTGGCGCAGGATATCGTGCCGTTTCTCCAGGCCAAGGGTTTGACGGTGCCCACGGATAAGAGCTGGCTCGAAAAAATGATCGCGACGTTGATCGAGCGCGCCAAGACTTTGGCGGAGCTGGCTGACAAGGCGGAGTTCTATCTCGTCGGTGAGCTAACCATCGACGCAAAAGCCGCGCAGAAATTTCTAACCGCCGAGGCCAGAGAGCCAATGCGTGCCTTGACGGCGAAGCTGGATCAGCTAAGTGATTTCTCCGAGGTTGCCATCGAGCGAGTTCTCAACCAGACGTTGCAGGAGCAAAATCTACAGATGGGGAAACTCGCCCAGCCGGTGCGGGTCGCGCTCACCGGAACCACCGTCAGTCCCGGCATTCATGAAGTCATCTCTGTCCTTGGCAAAGAGCGGACACTGAAGCGTTTGCAAAGCGCGCTGACGCAGATCGCCTGATCGCGAACTCTTCTTGACAGTTCTGCAAACGCTGAGGCATATTGCGCTGTACCCGCAGCGAGCCCCAAGCGCATGAAAAAAATCCTGATCGTCGAAGATCACGCCGATATGCGCGAACTGCTGGTTTGGCAGATCGAGCTGATGGGGTTCGTTGCCATTCCTGCGAAAAACGGCAAGGAAGGTCTGGAAAGAGCGCTAGTAGAAAAGCCGGACCTGGTCTTGATGGATATCATGATGCCGCAGATGGATGGTTGGGAGGCGACGCGGGCGCTGCGCGCGCATGCCGACACGAAAGATATTCCGATTCTTGCCGCCACCGCGCTGTTCCGCGACGCCGACCTCAAAGCCTGCATCGATGCCGGCTGCACCGGCTACATCGTCAAGCCGTTTACTTTTCAAGAGCTGCAGGGGCGCGTGCGCGAGCTGTTGCCCGACAATGCCAAGCTGCCGACTTAGGGAGTTTCGCGTTGCGGGTTTCGCGTTTCGCGTTCTAAGCGCAGCCTTGGTTCTTCGATTGCTCGGGTGCGAGATTCAGGTATCTTGTCTTTCGTCATGCCTGCCAAGGACAAAGCGGTTGCGATCGTGAGACGTTTGCGCGCGGCGGGCTACGAAAGTCTGCTCGCCGGCGGCTGCGTGCGCGACCTTTTGCTCGGCAAAAATCCCAAAGACTACGACGTCACCACCAGTGCCAAGCCAGCGGAGATTGCGCAGATCTTTGCCGAGACCGTGCCGGTGGGCGCCCACTTTGGTGTGATGCTGGTAATGGTCGACGGCGAGCCCTTCGAAGTCGCGACCTTTCGCCACGACGGGCCCTATCTTGACGGCCGCCATCCGACCCATGTGCGCTTTGGCAGTCTGGAAGAGGACGTCCAGCGCCGCGACTTCACGATCAACGGCATGGTGTACGATCCGATCGACGACCGCGTGATCGATCTAGTCGGCGGCCAAGAAGACCTCAAACGGAAGTTGGTGCGCGCCATCGGCAACGCCCATGAACGGTTCGTCGAAGATCGCCTGCGCATGATACGCGCCGTGCGCTTTGCCGCGACTCTCGATTTTGCGATCGAAGATCAAACCATGACGGCGCTGCAAGAGTTGGCAGCGACCATCGGCATGGTTTCTTGGGAGCGCATCGGCGACGAAGTCACGCGCATCCTCACCGAGGGCAGGGCGCAGCGCGGGTTTGCGCTGCTCGAGGAGAGCGGACTGTTGCCGGCGATCTTGCCGGAGATTAGCGCGATGAAGGGGGTCGAGCAGTCGCCGGACTATCACCCTGAAGGCGATGTTTTCGTTCACACCTTGCTGCTGCTGAGTCATTTGCGAAATCCGTCGGAGACGCTGGCCTACGGCTGTCTACTGCACGATGTCGCGAAGCCGCCGTGCTTTCGCAAAGAAGGTGAGAAGATCACCTACTACGGCCACACCGAGCAAGGCGCGGCGATGGCGGAGGATATCTTGAAGCGCTTGAAGCGCAGCCGCGCCACGTGGGAGCGCGTCGCCTATCTGGTGCGCAACCATTTGCGCCACATGCAGGTGGCGCAGATGCGGGCGAGCACATTCAAGCGCTTTGTCCGCGAAGATGGGTTTGACGAATTGCTCGAACTGACTCGCATTGACGCACTGTCCTCCAATGGCGATTTACAATACTATCGCTATTGCCTGGACAAGCGCGCCGAATTAAAGGAAGAAGAGATTCATCCGGAGCCGCTTTTGCGCGGCCGCGATTTGATTGAGATGGGTTTTGCTCCGGGGCCGACATTTGGCGAGTTGCTCAAGCAAGTCGAAGAGGCGCAGCTAAACGGCGAGCTGCGCAGCCGCGCGGAAGCGCTCGGATGGGTCGAGAAAAACTTTCGTAGCCGAGGTTTACGTTGATGAAGAAGGCTCAAGCTTACCAAGTGATCGGTCAACCGCAGTTACGCAACGACGGCGAAGAAAAGGCCACGGGCAAAGGACTATACACGGTGGACGTCAAGCTGCCGGGCATGGCCCATGGCAAGATTCTGCGCAGCCCCTACGCCCACGCTCGGTTAGTCAAAGTCGACGCCGCCAAGGCGGAGAAGGTGCCCGGCGTGTTGGCCGTGATCACCCGCGACGATCAACGCGGCATCGCCATGTTCGGCGCCGCCTACAAAGACCAAACCATCGTGGCCGTCGACAAGGTGCGCTATGTCGGCGATCCGGTGGCGGCGGTGGCGGCGATCGACGAAGCGACGGCGGAGGCGGCGCTGGCGGAGATCGAAGTGGAATATGAGGGACTGCCGGCGGTGACTTCCATTGAGGGGGCCCTGGCGCCCGGCGCCGTGCTTGTGCATGAGTCGTCGTCGAGCGGCGGCGAATTGATGGGGCAGCACTACGAGACGCCGAAAGAGTTTGCTGGCAGCAATCTTTGTTACCGTTTTAGCTATAACAAGGGCGACGTCGAAGACGGCTTCAAGAAGTCGGATCATGTTTTCGAAGATACCTTCACGTTTCAGCGGGTGCAGCATTTTTCCATGGAGCCGCACGCCACGGTGGCGCAGGTCGACGGCGAGCATATTACTTTATGGGCTAGCACGCAGGAGCCGTTTACGCTGCGCGAGCATGTCGCTGAAATTTTTCATGTGCCGCTCAACAAAGTGCGCGTGATCGTGCCCTATCTCGGCGGCGGCTACGGCGGGAAACTAGCGGTCAAGACCGAACCGCTGGCCGTGGCGTTGGCGAAGAAAGCCAAGCGGCCGGTGCGGCTGGCGCACACCATTGAAGAGAGTTTCAAGACCGTGACGCGCCATCCGGCGCGGGTGCAAATCAAAACCGGCGTCAGCAAGGACGGCAAGTTGATCGCCCGGCGGTGCCTGATTCACATGGAAACCGGCGCCTACGCCGACGCCGGGCCGCGGGTCACACAGAAGGCCGGCTATCGCTGCTTCGGTCCTTATAAGCTCGCGCATATGAAGACCGACGCCTATACGGTCTACACCAACACCGTGCCGGCGGGCGCCTATCGCGGCTTCGGCACGCTGCAGGTGACCTGGGCTTACGAGTCGCAGATGGACATCATCGCCGCCAAGCTCGGCCTCGATCCGCTGCAATTTCGCATCAAAAATCTTTTGAAGAAGGGCGATCTCTACACGCCCGGCGACACGCCGGTGGACTGCGATCTCAGAGCCGGCCTAATGCAAGCGGCCGAGGAGATCGGCTGGAACGTCAAGAGCAAAAAAGCCGCGCAGGGTAACAAGGCGGTGGGCAAAGGTCTCGCGGTGTGCATGAAAGACGGCGGCGGGACCTACAAAGTATCGTCCGCCGCGGTGAAGATGAACGCTGATGGCAGCGTCGTCCTGCTGACCGGCACCGTGGAAGTCGGACAGGGGGCGCGCACGGCGCTAAGCCAAGTGGTGGCGGAAGAGTTGGCCGTCCCCTTCGACGCCGTCACCGTGGCGCAGCTCGACACTGATGTGACGCCCTACGATGTCAACACCAACGCCAGCAGCTCGATGGTCGTCATGGGTTTGTCGGTGCAGCGCGCAGCGCAGGATTTAAAAAAGCAGATCCTGCGCCATGCGGCCAGGGTGCTTAAAACCAAACCGGAAAAACTTGCGCTCGGCGGCGGCAAGGTTGTCGACGGCAAAGGCGCAGGCTTGGCGTTTAACCAACTGATGCAGAAAGTTTTTCTATCCAAGGCCGGCGAGATGATCGGTCGCGGCGCCTATCAATCGGTCAAGAGTCCCAAGGCCGCGCTCGGTTCGCCGACCAATTTTTGGGAGATCAGTTGGGGCGCAGCGGAAGTGGAAGTCGATCGCGACACGGGTGAAATTCAACTGCGCAAATATGTTTCACTGGCCGACGTCGGCCAAGCGATTCATCCGGTGCTATGCGAGGGGCAAGACGAAGGCGGAGTCATGAATGCCATCGGCCATACGCTGGTCGAAGAGATGGTTTACAAAGACGGCCAGCTGCTCAATCCCAACCTGGTCGATTATCGGATTCCGTCGTTTGCCAATTTGCCTAAGGACTTCGAAACGATTCTCGTCGAGAGCCACAATGGCCCGGGGCCATTTGGCTCCAAGGGCACGGGCGAAGGCGGCTTGTTGCCGGTCGCCGCGGCGATCGGTAACGCGGTCTATCATGCGACGGGATTACGGATGCATAACTTGCCGCTTACACCGGAGAAGGTCTGGCGCGGTCTGCAAGCTCGCAAAGCTGAGTAAAAAACCGCCGGAACTTTCTCGCGCAAAGTCGCAAAGCTCGCCAAGAGCAACGAAACTATCGTTCCGAACTTTGCGCTCTTTGCGCCTTTGCGCGAGGTGATCTAAATCCTCTTACGAGCCGCCTTTGATCATGCTGATCAGCAGTCCCTCGGGGAAGGGCACGTTCAACAGCTTTTCAAACAGACCCCAGAAAAATAGCCAGACGCAGACGGTCACGGTGACTGAAATGGCCCAGCTTTCTTTGCTGCCCACCTTCAAATAGAGAAAAATCACCAAGGGCACGGCGATCGAGAAGCCAAAAATCCAGATCGCCAGAAAACACCCGATTATCCAGATGGCGATGGCAATCGTTCTCTGCCAAGCCAATTTCGGGTCGACTTGGGCATGAGGATCGAACCCTTCTGCGCCTGTTTTGGCTTTCCTGCTGGCGAGATCGCGAAACAGCTGGCCGATGGCGAGGATCAGGGTGGGAATGCCAATGACCCAGGGAAACAGGCCGGCGCGAAAGCCGAAATTGCGGCTCTGCCAGAGTGCGAGGGCGAGCATGACGATGATGACAATAGTGAAAATCGCCGCCGGAGTTAGCTTGAACTCGCGGGGGCCTACGACCGGGGCTGGCGCGTCGCTAGAGATTTTTGCGCGGGCTGCGCGGCGCGCTGCGATCGTGGGGTAAAAGATGCCGAAAAGGGTGATGGCAAATATGGCGAGCACGGCCGGCCGCGCGGTCCACGCCAAGCCATAGTTGTCGGTCGACAAAAACAGCCGGTTCTCCGCCAGCGGGCCGAGCACGAGGCCCAGCAAAACCGGCGGGCGCGGCCAATCGAACTTTTCCATGACCCAGCCAAGGGCGCCGAAGAAAATCACCACGAGCATGTCTTCGAAGGCGTTTTTCTCGGCGAAGGAACCGAGAAAGATGAGCACTAGAATGATCGGAATGATGATGCTGCCGCGCACCTGGGTAACTCTCGCCAGCGGTTTCAGAAACATGAAACAGATCGCCACCGCGATCATGTTGGAAATGATGATGACCCAGACGAAGGAAAAGGTCAGATCGAGTTTCCCTTTGGGCGGCGGCACGAGCATGTCGGGGCCAGGGACGATGCCCTGAATGATGAAGGCGCCAAGCA
Organism: Deltaproteobacteria bacterium; assembly: GCA_016874755.1. Taxonomy (NCBI): domain Bacteria; kingdom Pseudomonadati; phylum Myxococcota; class Myxococcia; species Deltaproteobacteria bacterium. The sequence goes on from VGTH01000010.1 coordinate 126,174, forward strand.
AGATCGCCATGACCACGCTCGCCGGCACACCGAAGGCGATGGTGGTGATCAAGCTGCCGCCGAGAGTCGAGTTATTCGCCGCCCCCGGGCCCAAGACGCCGCGGATATCGCCTTTGCCGAAGTTCTCCTTGTTGGGCGAGCTTTGCACCGCGTGGGCGTAAGCCAGCCATTGGGTGGTCGCGGCACCCATGCCGGGTATGATGGCAATGACGGTGCCCAAAGCGCTGCAACGAATAACCAGCCAGAAGTGGCGAAAGGTGTCTTTGACCCCCTGCATGACGCCGCCGAGGGAGCCGACTTCCTGCTTGGCGATGCTCGTGCCCAAGACGGCCAGCTCGATGGTTTCGGGGATTGCGTAGAAGCCGATGGTAATTGGCACCAGACCAACGCCATCCCAAAGAAATAGCTGGCCGAAAGTGTAGCGTTGGATGCCGGAGATCGGATCGAGGCCAATCGTCGCGAGCATGAGGCCGATGCCGCCCGCGATGATGCCTTTCAACGGATCTTCGCCGCTCAAGGCGGCGACAAAAGAGATACCGAGAATCGCCAGCATGAAGAACTCCGGCGAGCCAAAGGATAGCACCAGAGGGCGAATGACCGGGATCGCTGCTCCCAACGCCACGCCGGCAAATACGGCGCCGACCAGCGAGCTCATCAAAACTGCGCCGAGGGCGCGGCCGGCTTCGCCATTGCGCGCCATCGCATGGCCGTCGATGATCGTGGACGCCGTCGTCGGCTCGCCGGGCACGCCGAACAAAACCGAAGTGATATCGCCGGTGGTTGCGGTCACGGCGGTCATTCCCAAAAGGAATGCAAAAGCTTCGACGGCGTTCATTTTGAAAACAAACGGGAGCATCAAAGCCATCGCGGTGGGGCCGCCAAGTCCAGGCAAAATGCCGACGACGAAACCGACCATGACGCCGACCATCATCAAACTCAGAGTCGACCAGCTAAACACCTGGACCAGCCCTGAGAAGAGCGCGCCGACCACATCCATAACAAATCACGTCCTATCTATGAGAATCGAGACTCCGATGGTCTCTATCAGTCATAGGGCGATTTGTAAAGGCTTTTTCTGGCAGGCATGACATTGTCAGATATTCGCTGGGTTTTGCTGAAGCAAGGAGATTACTGTCACGAATCTGCGGCCGGCGTCAAGAAAATGGATGTTGTTTTAGCTCAGGGCGCCTTCTACAATGACTGCTACCGACGGCAGGAAGGTGATGACCGATGGCGTTCAAAAACTTCATCGACGGCCAATGGCTCGATAGCGAGAGTGGAAAAACCTTTGAGAATCGCAATCCGGCTCGTCAAGGCGACTTGATCGGCCGGTTTCCCGCTTCCGGGCCAAAGGATGTCGACCGGGCGATGGCGGCGGCCAAGAAAGCCTTTGCGACCTGGCGGCTCGTGCCGGCGCCTAAGCGCGGCGAGATTCTTTACCGGGCCGGCGAGCTGTTGAAGAAATACAAAGAAGAGCTGGCGCGCATCGAAACCCGCGAAATGGGCAAGGTCTTGAAAGAGACCCGCGGCGACGTCCAGGAAGGGATCGACTGCGCCTTTCTGAACGGCGGCGAAGGCCGGCGGCTGTTTGGTGAGACCACGCCGGCGGAGCTGCCCAACAAGTTTGCCATGTCGGTGCGCGGGCCGGTCGGTGTGTGCGCCCTGATCACGCCTTGGAATTTTCCTTTGGCGATTCCCACCTGGAAGCTTTTTCCGGCGATTCTTTGCGGCAATACGGTCATCCTCAAACCGGCCGAGGACACGCCGCAGACAGCCGCGCGCTTTGTCGAGATTCTCAGCGAAGCCGGTGTGCCGCCGGGGGTGGTCAATCTAGTTCACGGCCGCGGCGAAGAAGCGGGCGCGGCGCTGGTGCGCCATCCCGACGTTCAATTAGTATCGTTTACCGGCTCGGCGGCGGTGGGGCGCGAGATCGCTTCGTGGTGCGGCCAAAATCTAAAACGAGTCTCGCTGGAATTGGGCGGCAAGAACGCGCAGATTATCATGGAAGACGCCGATCTCGAGCTCGCCATCGAAGGCGCGCTCTGGGGTGCCTTTGGCACTACGGGCCAGCGCTGCACGGCAACCAGCCGGTTGATTGTCCACCGCGATGTCGCCAGCAAAGTAACCGACGCGCTCGTCGCACGTGCGGAGAAAATCAGAATCGGCGAGGGCCTCGACGAGAGCGTCGAAATGGGGCCGCTGATCAATCAAGCAGCGCGCGACAAAGTGGCGCGTTACGTCGATATCGGCAAACAGGAAGGGGCGCGGTTATTGACCGGTGGGGCGATCTACAACGAAGGCGCGTGCGCCGATGGTTATTTCTTTCAGGCGACCATTTTCGATCAAGTGAAGCCCAACATGCGCATCGCCCAGGAAGAGATCTTTGGGCCGGTTCTATCGGTGATCGAGATCGCGAGCTTTGAAGAAGCGATCGCGGCGTTAAATAACACCAAGTACGGTTTGTCGAGTTCGATCTATACCAGCGATGTCACGCGCGCCTTTCGCGCCATGCGCGACATCGAAGCCGGCATCACTTACATTAACGGTCCGACCATCGGCGCCGAAGTGCACTTGCCGTTCGGCGGCGTCAAAGACACCGGCAACGGCCACCGCGAAGCGGGCACGACGGTGTACGATATTTTCACCGAGTGGAAAGCGATCTACGTCGATTACTCGGGCAAGTTGCAGAAGGCGCAGATTGATAACAACTGATAGCCGTTTGGGGTTTGGCGTCTAGGGTCTAGCGTTGGCCGGAACCGTCTTACGGGCGCTAACACGAGACGCCAGACCCTAGACGTTAGACTCAGAACGAAAGACTTAAATGAAAATCCCTCATATCAAAACGCCCCTTCCCGGTCCCAAAGCCAAAGTCATCGTCGATCGCGACGAGCGCTATTCGGCGCCGGCCTACGGGCGTGTCTATCCGTTGGTCGTCGAGCGAGGGCGCGGGTGCGTCCTCGAAGATGTCGACGGCAATTTGTTTCTCGATTTTATGGCGGGCATCGCGGTCAACAGCACCGGCCATGCGCATCCGAAAGTGGTCGCGGCCATCGAAGCGCAGGCGCGCAAGTTTTTGCACGTCTGCGGCAGCGATTTTTATTATGAACCGATGGTGCAGTTGATCGAGAAACTATCTCAACTGACGCCGGGCAAAGGCGATAAGAAAGTTTTTCTGACCAACTCGGGAACCGAAGCTGTCGAAGCCGCGATTAAGCTCGCGCGCTATCACACCAAGCGTCAGCACATCGTCGCGTTTCACGGCGCCTTTCATGGGCGGACATTGGGTTCTTTGTCGCTCACGGCGAGCCGGGCGACGCACCGCGCTCACTTCGGGCCGCTGATTCCCGGCGTGCATCACGTGCCCTACGGTTTCTGCAAGCGCTGCGCGTTTCATCAAACCTACGGCTCCTGCCAAATAGAATGTGTGAGCCATATTGAAAAAGTTTTGTTTCGCCACGAAGTGCGGCCGGAAGAAGTGGCGGCGATCTTCGTAGAGCCGATTCAAGGCGAGGGCGGCTATGTCGTGCCGCCCAAAGAATATCTGCCGCAGTTACAGGATCTCTGCCGGCGCCACGGGATTTTGCTGGTCGCCGATGAGATTCAGTCCGGCTTCGGCCGCACGGGGAAAATGTTTGCCTGCGAGCACTGGGGGATCGAGCCCGACATCCTGTGCGTTGCCAAAGGCATCGCTAGCGGCATGCCGATTGGTGCGATGATCGCGCGCGACGAGATCAGCACCTGGAAAGAGGGCAATCATGGCAGCACCTACGGCGGCAACCCAGTGGCCTGTGCTGCGGCGCTGGCGACCATCGCTGTGATCGAAGACGGCTTGGTGAAAAACGCCGCCGAGATCGGTGGCTATCTAAAGAATAAGCTCGAAGCGCTCAAGGCGCGCCGCCCAGTGATCGGCGATGTGCGCGGCATGGGTTTGATGCTCGGGGTTGAGTTCGTTGGCGGCGACGGGAGGCAAATCCCTGACGGGATACTACGCGATTGTGTCATGCAGAAAGCTTTCGAGAGCGGATTGCTTTTACTCAGTTGCGGCGAGAGCACGCTGCGCTGGTGCCCGCCACTGATCGTCAAGAGGGAAGAGGTGGATGCCGCGGTGAACGTGTTCGATGAAGCCGTTGGCGTGGCGCTGAAGTGAAAAGGATGGGTTCACGCCGCTACTGCAGTTTGCCTTCCAGCTCTTCAATCAATTTCGCCATCTCAGTGTCTTCCGGGTTAAGTCTTAGCGCGCCGCGAAATCCTTCGATGGCCTTGGAGATCATTTCCTTGTTCAGGTAAACCCGGCCGAGGTTCATGTAGGGAAAGTGGCGCGGCTCGTAGCGCTTGGCGAGCTTGGCTTTTTCCAGCCACGGGATCGCTTCGTCGAGTTTGCCTTGCTGCATCAAGTAAACGCCGATGTCGTTGTAGGGGTTGCCAAATTCGGGATCGACTTTGATGGCGATTTCGCACTCGGCAATGGCGTCGTCGATGCGCCCCTGAAAACTATAGGTCCAGCCTAAATAAGTATGCGCATCGGCCGTCGGACAAACGGCGATGGATTGTTTGTACAGGCGGATCGCTTCGTCGAGTTTGCCGGCCATCTGGTGGTCCATGGCGCGCTGTACTAACGCCATAGCTTTTTGGTGCTGTTCCTGTGTAGCCATAAGCTAGAAGCCAATGGATAGTTGATAATGGATAATGGACAATGGTTCGGAACTCCGGATTCCGAAGTTTTCCATTGTCAATTCTCCATTATCCATTTTTAAACTCCCCACCCTCCGCTGATCTGTATATTGGCTCCGTTAACATAGCGAGCTTCGTCTGACAATAGAAAACGCACCGCGGCGACGACGTCGTCGACGCTGCCCAAATATCCCGCCGGAATGGTCTTGAGCGCGCGATCGAGCTCGGCTTGGGGCGCGCTGCCCGAGTCGATGTAGCCCGGCGCGATGCAGTTCATGGTAATGCCATCGGCAGCGATCAACTTCGCATAGGATCGGGCCAGGGCGACCAGACCGACTTTAGTAATGTAATGGGCGGTCAGGTTCGGTTGCGCAATCAGCTGCTCGGCGTTGGCCATGGTAAAGCAAACGATACGCCCCCATTGCTGCTCTTTCATGATCGGTAGAACAGCTTGGGTCAGATAAAAAACCGGATGCAGATTGTTGTCGAACATCTCATGCCAGCCGGCGTTGGTTTCGCTGAGCAGCGACACGCGGTGGTAGGGGCCGGCACTGTTGATGAGCGCGTCGATGCGGCCCCATTCGTCGTGAACTCTTTTTACCAATTCCGCGCAGGCATTGGCGTCCGACACGTCGGAGCGCAGCGCCAAACCTTTGACACCGTGGGCGTTGACTGCAGCGATCGTATCGGCGGCTTCCTGGGCGCCGGTGCGATAGCAAACCGCCACCGACCAACCGCGCGCGGCGAGATCGAGCGCCACGCCGCGGCCGATGCCGCGGGCGCCGCCGGTGATGAGCGCAACCTTCGTCATAATGGATGGTGGACAATGAATGATTGATAATTCTCGGATCGCCGCATCGCCCGGTTATTATCCATTATCCATTGTCAATTATCCATTCGATTCGATCCCCATCACGGATTATCCATTAGTTTCCGGATGCATTCCAAGGCGCACTTGTGTTAGACTTCGAGGCAATGAACACAGACCCGCTCTCCTTCGAAGACCGGCCGGCGTTACGCAGCCCGATCCTCGTGCTGGCTTTTGCCGGCTGGAGCGATGCTGGCGCGGCCGCAACCACGGCGGTGCGTTATCTGGCCGATCAGTTGATGGCGAAGAAGTTCGCCACCATCGATCCCGAAGAATTCTATGATTTCTACCGGCAGCGGCCGGTGGTGCGCTTGAACGATAACAAGGTCCGGGAAATTCACTGGCCGTCTTTCGATTTTTACCATGGTCCGGCGATCGGCATGGAGAAAGATTTTGTTCTGGGCATCGGCGCCGAGCCGCACCTGCGCTGGCGCACGTTTACCGAGACCATGCTGCGCTTCGCCGGCGAATGCCAAGCGGAATTGATCGTCACGCTGGGCGCCTACCTCGACGAAGTGCTGTACACGCGACCGGTGCCGCTCAGCGGCTTTTCCACCGATCCGAAAATGGTCGAAGAGTTGGATCTCGTGCCGTCGCGCTACCAGGGCCCGACCGGCATCGTCGGCGTGCTCGCCGACGCCTGCCGTGTGCAGGGCGTCAAGCACCTGAGCCTGTGGGCGTCGCTGCCGCACTATCTATCGGTTTCACCCAACCCGCGCGGCACGCTGGCACTCTTGCTGCGCTTAAATCAATGGCTCGGTCTGCGCGTCGACACCAGCCCGCTCGAACGCGCTGCCGCGGATTTCCAAGCGAAGATCAACGATGCGGTGAACGCCGACCCCAAAATTTCTGCCTTTGTTCGCGACCTGAAGAAACGCGAATTCGAACAGTGAAGCTTTCCGTTCTGGTTCCGGTTTACAACGAAGAGCGCACGCTCGATGAAGTCATTGGCCGCGTCTGTGCCTTCCCTTTTCCCAAGGAAGTGATCTTGGTTGACGATGGCTCGACCGACGGCAGCCGTGAAATCCTCGAACGCGTCCAACGAAGCAACAGAGGCGCCAACGATCCGTACAACGAGATTAGGGTCTTTTTTCAGCCGAGAAACCAGGGCAAGGGGGCGGCCATCCGGACTGCCATAGGTCAGGTGACCGGCGATATCGTGTTGATCCAAGATGCCGATCTGGAATACGATCCGAAAGACTACCCCATCTTATTGGAACCGATTCAGTGTGGACAGGCGGATGTGGTCTACGGCACCCGTTTTGCCGGCGGCGGCGCTCACCGCGTGCTGTTTTTCTGGCACTCGATGGGCAATCGCTTTCTGACGCTCTTGTCGAATATGCTGACCAACCTAAACCTCTCCGACATGGAGGTCGGCTACAAGGTGTTTCGCGCTGAGGTTCTCAAGGGAATTAATCTAGAATCGAACCGGTTTGGCTTCGAGCCGGAAATCACCATGAAGCTCGCCAAGCGCGGCTGCCGGTTTTACGAAGTGCCGATCTCTTACTACGGCCGCACCTACGAGGAGGGAAAAAAGATCACCTGGAAAGACGGTGTGTCGGCACTCTACACGATGATCCGCTATCGCTTTTCGGACTAAACCCTCAGGCGTGCGCTACTTCTTGGGCGCACCGCCGAAATCGGCTTTGCTCTTGAGCAGCCGGACCAGCTCTTCATAGGACTTTTTGTTGATGACGCGGTCGAACTGGGAGCGATAGTTGCTCACCAGGCTGATGTTCTCGGCGACTAGGTCGTAAACCCTCCACTCGCTGCCGATTTGCTGGGCCTTGTAATTGATCGAGTACTCCTGGCCTTTGGCGGTTTGAATTTTGCTCACCACTTCGACAAACGACCCGTCGAGACGCTCGTTTAGATAAACCACTTTTTCGTCCGAATAGGACTCGATGATATCGGCGTAGGCGCGTTCCAACAAATCGGTAAATAGATTGACGAACTCTTTTTGCTCGGCCTCAGAGCGCTTGCGCCAATGGGCGCCTAGTGACCGTTTGGCCATTTCGGCGAAGTCGAAACGGGTGAAGAGAATCTTCTTGAGCTCATCGCGTCGCTCTTTGGTTTTGGCTTCGCCTTTGTAACGCGGGTCTTTAAGGACGACAATCGCCTTGTCAACGGTGGCTTTGATTTGATCCGTGGGGATGCCGGCTGTGGCAGGGGCTGCTCCGGACACCAGGACAAGACAAAAAACGGCAATCGCTGCTTGCTTCCATTTACTTTGTGTTCTCATCCTTTTTTTCACCCTTGCTAGATGTCAAATCGCCAGCGACGAATTTTCCTATAAGGTCCGGAATGTCGGGCGGCGAATCGGTTTCGCGAATTTTGCCACCAGCCGGAATAATCTTCTCGGAAGCGCCCGGAGTAATCAAGACGAATTTGTCGCCAATCAGCCCCCGGGCGCGCACCGAGGCGATCACATCGTCCTGCAGTTTGACGCCGTCTTGCAAGCGTAATTCAAGTCGGGCGCGGTCGTCGGCGAGCTTGATCGCCTCGACCCGGCCAATGCGCACACCGGCGATCTCCACCGGATCGCCGGGTTTGAGCCCAGCCACGGACGGAAAATCGGCCGTCACAATGTAGCCGCCGCTGCCGAAGACCTCGAGCTTGCCTAGATTGATGGCTAAATAGCCCAAGCAGAGCAGCCCGGCGAGAACGAAAATACCGACCAGGATGTCGGTGCGTGAATTGTTATTCAAGCCAAAAACTCCCTACAAAACCTGAATGGGGCCGTCGGTCCGACCGTGAATGAATTGCTGCACGACCGGGTTTTCCGACGCGCAAAACGCTTGGGGCGGCAGGACCTGTTCGATCACACCGTTTGCGAGCATAGCAACGTAGTCGGAAATTTCAAAGACTTGTGGAATCGTATGGCTGACGACGATGCCGGTGAAGCCGAACTCCTTTTGCGTGCGCGCGATCAGCTGATGAATGCTGGTCGCCAATACGGGGTCGAGGCCGGTGGTTGGCTCGTCAAACAAGACGATTTGCGGGTCCATGATGAGCGCGCGCGCCAGCCCGGCGCGTTTTTTCATGCCGCCGGAGAGCTCGGCGGGAAGTTTGCCGCCCATCTTGCCGAGGCCCACCTGCTCGAGCCGCAGCTCGACCTTTTTCTTTATGGCGCTTTCGCTGGTGCGGGTCTTTTCGCGCAGCGGAAAGGCGACATTATCGAAGACGGTCATCGAGTCGAGCAGCGCGGCGCCTTGGAAGAGCACGCCGAACTTGGCGCGAATCTCGTAGAGCTCTTTCTGCGCGAGTTTAGTGATATCGACGCCTTCGACAAAAATCTCCCCGGAGTCCGGCCGATAGAGCGCGTTTAAGTGCTTCATCAGAACTGTCTTGCCGCAGCCGCTGGTGCCGACGATGGTGGTGATTTTGCCGGAGGCGAACTCCAGGTTAACGCCCCTAAGCACTTGCTGGCCGCGAAAGCCCTTGTACAGGTTGGCGACTTTAATCATGGTCAGAGCATGATGGAAGTCAGGAAGTAGTCCCAGACCAGGATCATCACGAACGAGAGCACCACCGACTCGGTGGTCGCCTGGCTGACGCCAGTCGCCATGGGCGGTGCATAGAAGCCCTTGTAGCAGCAAATCCAGGTGATGATCACACCGAAGGAAAGCGATTTGACAAAACCCATGTAGACATCGGAGAACACAATGCTGCTATCCATGCCGGCAAAGAAACTGCCGGAACTGACGCCAAGCAGGCTGACACCGACGAGAAAGGCACCGAAGATGCCGACGACATCGAAGATCGCCGTCAGGAGCGGCATGGCGATCAAACTGGCAACCAGGCGCGGCGTGACTAGATACTTCACCGGGTTAATCGCCATCGAATCCAAAGCATCGATCTGCTCGGTGGCGCGCATGGTGCCTAGTTCCGCCGCCATGGCCGAGCCGGTGCGCCCGGTGACCATAAACGCCGAAAGCACTGGACCCAATTCACGCAGGAGGCCCAGGGCGGCGGCCGAGCCGAGAAAACTCTCGGCGTTGAATTTCCGCAGGCTGTAATAGCCCTGAAAGCCCATGACCATGCCGGTGAAAAATCCCGACAGCGCGACCACCGAGAGCGAATCGACGCCGATGGTTCTAATGTGATGAACGATCAGGTAAATCTTGGCTGGCGGCCGAAAGGCCAACAGGAACGCATGGATGAGAAACGAAAACATGCGCCCCATGCTTGCAACTTGATCGATGGCGAAGCGGCCGGTGCGGCCCAAAAATGACAGCATGGGATTTGGCAATTTAGAGTGGGGAGCTATGGGATTTAAATTAAATACCGAAAAGCCCCCGGTGTTTCAAGGCGATCTGCGCCATTAGCCACTCAGAGATCATGACGCACAGTAGCGCAACGCTGGATGTCCTGTTCGACGGCAAACTACGGTTTTTTCAAAGCAAACGGGGCTACCGTTTTTCGCTGGACGCGCTCTTGCTGCCGGCTTTCGCGACCGTGCGTGCGCGCGATGCGGTGGCCGATCTGGGCACCGGTTGCGGCGTCATGGCGCTCATCCTGGCGCGGCGCTATCCGCGGATAAACGTTCTGGGCATCGAATATCAGGCCGCGCTGGCGCGGCAGGCGCAGCGCAACGCGCAGGAAAACGGTTTTGCCGAGCGCGTGGAAATCATCCAAGGCGATATTCGCAACATCGCCAGCTTGGCGGTAGCGCAGAGTTTTGATGCGATCGTTTGCAATCCGCCCTATCGGCGGGTGGCGAGCGGCCGCACCAGCCCCAACGATGAACGGCGCGCCGCGCGTCACGAGCTGCATGGCGGGTTAGAAGATTTTCTCAACGCCGCTGCCTATCTGGCAAGAAACAAGGGGCACGTTGCTTTCGTTTATCTCGCCGATCGCGCGGTTGAGTTGCTTGTTGGGCTGCGCGCTCGGCGGCTCGAGCCCAAGCGCGTGCGTTTCGTGCATTCTTTTGTCGGCGCGGAAGCGTCGCTGGTGCTGGTGGAAGCGGTCAAGGCGGGCCGCGCGGAGGTGAAAATTTTGCCGCCGTTGATCGTTTATCGTGAAGGGAAAGAGTACACCGACGAGGTGGCGGCGATCATTCGCGGCTGAGGGCTTGAATGGGGTTAGGCCGTTTTCGGTTTTCGTTTGGCGAAGTTTCTCAACATTCGCTCGAAGGCTTGCCGAATATCGGGGTCGTCGATCGTCTCGAGAAACGCCGTGTCGACTTTGCGCGCTGGCGCCGGCTCTTCTTTGAGCTTTTGCGGCACGTCGGCGGCTGCGTCATCGATCGGTTGAATCTTGCCGACGATGAAAAAAATATTCTTCACGAGTTCGGCGCCGAGGCGTTGGTTGAGCTTGTCGGCAATCATCTCTTTCATATACTGCAGCTGCTGCATCCATACCGAGCTGGAGACTTTAATAAAAAGCGTGCCGTTGCGAATCTTTTCCGGCTGGGCGTTGTTTGCCACGGTCTTGCCGACGACGTCGTTCCAAATCGGCCAGACGCCGTACTCGTCCAAACGGGTGCCGAGGTCAAGCCGTTTTAGCGATTGGCTAAGGACGGCGCCGACACTTTCGGTCTCTAGTCTTCGGCTAGGCATGGTGGTTGGCCTGACGGTAGCAAATCTGACGACGCGAAGCCAAGCCACAACCACTGTCAGACCCAAGTTCGTGGACAATAGCTGCTGCTTCGATTCCGGCCCGTGCCGGCATGACCGAACCCCGGCGTAGGCCGGGGGCCACGCATTGGCCTGAGAGCGGAGCCTGGCGTGAGCCAAACAGCAGCATTTTTGAACCGGTTTGAGCTTCGTTCAGGAGCGCCTCCTTGATCCAAACCCCGCGAAAAATATTGCAAAACGATGGGCCGAAAAAAAATAATTGACAAATGCGCCAATTGCTTCTAATACTACCAATCCTAGTGCTTGCCTAATTGTTGTTCCACAATATATTGATTTTGGTAAGAGGAGAGAGAGGAGATAGGGAGATGGCAAATACGGTATCCCAGGCGACCGATTTTGGCGTTATTTCAGGGAGTGAAACGGCGAAAAGCGGGCTCAAAATACCCCGCTATTTTACCCAGGCTGGGGTGAATCCGTTTGACGAGGTCGAATGGGAGCTGCGCTCGGCGTCGATCACCAACGAGAAGGGCAAGGTGGTCTTCGAGCAAAACAATGTCGAGATTCCCAAGGCCTGGTCGTTGATGGCCACCAACGTGGTGGTGTCGAAATATTTCCGCGGCGCGCTCGGCACGCCGCAGCGCGAGCATAGCGTGCGCCAGATGATCGGCCGGGTGGTCGACACGATCACCGGTTGGGGCCGCAAGGACAGCTATTTCACCACCGAGGACGACGCCAAAGCCTTTTCCGATGAGCTCACCCACATCCTTTTGCACCAAAAGGCCTGCTTCAATAGTCCGGTGTGGTTTAACTGCGGCATCGAGCCCAAACCGCAGTGCTCCGCCTGCTTCATTCTTTCGGTGGAAGACACCATGGATTCGATCCTCGATTGGTACCGGAAAGAGGGCGTGATTTTCAAAGGCGGCTCAGGCTCGGGCGTCAACCTGTCGAAGATTCGGTCGGCTAAAGAACAGTTGGCCGGCGGCGGCACGGCGTCCGGGCCGGTATCCTTCATGAAAGCGGCCGACGCCTCGGCGGGGGTAATCAAGTCCGGCGGCAAAACCCGGCGCGCCGCCAAGATGGTCGTCTTGAACATCGACCATCCTGACGTCGAAGAGTTCATTAAGTGCAAAGTCGAAGAGGAGAAAAAGGCCTGGGCGCTGATCGAAGCCGGCTACGACGCGAGCCTCGACGGCCCGGCCTACGGCAGCGTGTTTTTTCAGAACGCCAACAACTCGGTCCGCGTCACCGATGAGTTCATGCAAGCGGTGCAGGAAGACCGTGAGTGGAAGACCCGCTTCGTCACTGACCCGAACAAGACCAGCGACACCTACAAGGCGCGCGATCTCATGCGCATGATCGCCGAGAGCACCCATGCCTGCGGCGACCCGGGCATGCAGTACGACACGACCATCAACGATTGGCATACTTGCTCGAATACGGCGCGTATTAACGCCTCGAACCCATGCTCGGAGTACATGCACTTGGACAATTCCGCATGTAATTTGGCGTCGCTCAACCTGCTCAAGTTTTTGCGCGACGACGGCATGTTCGACACCGAGTCGTTCCGCCGCACGGTGGACATCATCATCACGGCGCAGGACATTCTCGTCGACAATTCGTCCTACCCGACCTCGGAGATCACCGCCAACGCCCATGCGTTCCGCGAGCTGGGCATCGGCTACGCCAACCTGGGCGCGCTGCTCATGAGCCTTGGTCTACCCTACGATTCCGACGGCGGCCGCGCTTACGCTGGCGCAGTCACCGCCCTCATGTCCGGCGAAGGCTACTTGCAATCTGCTCGAGTCGCCGCGGCGACCGGCACTTTTGGCGGCTACGAAGTGAATCGTCAGCCGATGCTGCGGGTGCTGAACAAGCACCGCTCGCAGGCCTACAAGATTTCACCGTCGCATGTGCCGCTCGATCTTTTGACCGCGGCACGCGAAGCATGGGATCAGACCTGCGCTGAAGCGGAGCGAAACGGCGTGAAGAACTCGCAGATCTCCGTGCTCGCACCGACTGGGACCATCGCCTTCATGATGGACTGCGATACCACCGGCGTCGAGCCCGACATCGCGCTGATCAAGTATAAAAAATTGGTCGGCGGCGGCCTGTTCAAGATTGTCAACCAGACCGTGGCGCGGGCATTGAAGCGCCTGGGCTACGACGTCAAGCAGATTCAAGAGATCATCGAATACACCGAAGAGCACGAGACCATCGAAGGCGCGCCGCATCTGCGGCCCGATGACTTGGCAGTGTTCGACTGCGCGTTTAAGCCGGCCAACGGCAGCCGCTCGATTCACTACATGGGCCACGTCAAAATGATGGGCGCGGTGCAGCCGTTTATCTCCGGCGCCATCTCCAAGACCATCAACATGCCCACCGACGCGACGGTGGAAGATATTATTCAGGCCTACATGGAGAGCTGGAAGCTGGGCCTGAAGGCGGTCGCGATCTACCGCGACGGCTCCAAGCGCACCCAGCCGCTCAACACGTCGAAAGAGAAAGAAGAGAAAAAAGACACCGTCGTCAGAGAGACCCGCATCGCGCGCCGCAAGCTGCCCGACGAGCGCCGTTCGATCACCCACAAGTTCGACATTGCCGGCCACGAAGGCTACATCACCGCCGGCATGTACGAAGACGGCCAGCCCGGCGAGATTTTCATCACCATGTCGAAGGAAGGCTCAACGATCTCCGGCTTGATGGATTCCTTCGCCACGGCGATCTCCATGGCGCTGCAGTATGGTGTGCCGCTCCAAGTGCTAGTCGACAAGTTCAGCCACATGCGGTTCGAGCCCTCGGGCTTCACCAAGAACCCCGACATCCCGATGGCCAAGTCGATCATGGACTACATCTTCCGCTGGCTCGCCAGTAAATTCTTCGACAAAGACGCCCAGCAGGAAGTCGGCCTGGTCGTAAGAGAGCCGGAAGCGAAGCAGGAGAGCGAAGAAGTCCACGCCAAAAAAGTCGTGCCGATCACCGCGGCAACCACCCCGCGTGGCGGCGCCCCGGTGGTGACGAGTATCAGCAGCGTGACCAGCTTGTATCAACAAGACGCGCCGCCGTGCCCGGATTGCGGTGCGATCATGATTCGCAGTGGGGCGTGCTACAAGTGTATGAATTGTGGGGCGGTGAGTGGGTGTTCTTGAGTCGGTGAAGTCTACATAGAGCGGACGATAACGGGTCGGTCGACTTGAGTTGGCCGACCCGTTTTAGTTTGAAGTCGCAAATTGCGACCTCAAACTAAAGCCGATGATTTTTCGCGCTGCATTCCTGCTCGCCGACCTGTGAGGGAAATTGCCAGGCTAATCAAATCGATTTTTCTCGGCTTCCTACGCTCATCTTCCTGCATTTACCCGCTCCGATCGAACCGTTTCAAAACTGGAGGAGGCTCTTGTTTACTGAATATAATTTCAGTATAGCCTCGGTTGCCGTGCTTAAAGACCTTAGATCGGTCTTTAATAGCTCTGCACCCGGGAGACACCATGGAAGACACCCTAGCATTGCATCCGGCATGCAAGCGCAAACCTATCGATCTACAGCGTCAGGCAATCCGCACGGCAAAGTGACCAACAGGTCATGGGTCCAGCGCTCCAGCGCGCGCCGACAACACATCCATGCCATTACGAGCGGCGGCGCCCCGAAGAAACCGTCCTGCATCGATTAGTTCAAGAAAACCTCGAAACCTTCTTCGCCCAGGTCGAAGCCGAGAGAAGCAGCGGCTTGCCGGAGTTTGTTAAAGACGAGTTTGATGCCTTTCTCGCTTGCGGCGTTCTCGCGCACGGCTTCCTCCGGCTGCGCTGTAGCGAGTGCGGTTGCGAGAAGCTGGTTGCGTTTTCATGCAAGCGGCGTGGCTTTTGCCCCTCCTGCGGCGCCCGGCGTATGGCGGAAACCGCCGCCCACCTGGTCGATCACGTCATCCCACTGGTCCCGGTGCGCCAATGGGTGCTCTCGTTGCCGATCCCGCTGCGCCTTTTGTTAGCCGCTCAGCCGCAACTCCTCGCGCCGCTATTGCATACGATCCACCGCGCCATTGCCGGTTTTCTAGTCAAGCGGGCGGGCTCTAAACTTAGCCGAGCCGACACCGGCATGGTCACGCTTATCCAGCGCTTCGGCTCGGCGGCCAATCTGAATATTCATCTGCATTGCCTGGTGCTCGACGGTGTCTACCTAAACCGCGACGGCGTACCGCTCTTCCACGAGGCGGCGCCTCCTACAGTGGAAGAGCTGGAAGCTCTACTCGCCAAAATCATCACGCGCACCATGCGCCTATTGACGCGCCTGGGCGCGGTCATCGAGGAACCAGACCAGACCTACCTCGCTGAAACGGATACCGACGGCGCGCTCAAGGCTTTGCACGCCGCCTCTTGCACCTATCGTATTGCGCTGGGCCCACGCGCTGGTCAGAAAGTGCTGAGTTTGCAAAGGCTGCCGAGCCAAGTCAGACCGTCCGCCCCGGAGCTGCGCGTCAACGCGCACGGCTTTAGCCTGCACGCGGCGCTGCGCTGGGGCGCCGATCAGCGCAAGGAACTCGAGCAGCTCTGCCGCTACATCGCCCGGCCGGCCATCGCCAACGAACGGATCAAGCGTAACCGCGCCGGCCAAATCGTCCTGCAACTGAAGAGTCCGTACAAAGACGGCACCACCCATATCGTCATGGAGCCATTGGAATTCATGGAGCGGCTGGCGGCTCTCGTGCCGCGGCCGCGTCTGCACCTGATTCGCTTCCACGGCGTGCTGGCGCCCAACGCCAAGTTGCGCAGTCAAATCGTTCCCACTGCTCCGCTAGAGCCTCCCAGCGAAGCCCCAACCGCTGAGGCCCCTGCGCAGAAAAAAACGCCGCGTGTGAGCTGGGCTCGACTGCTCAAACGGGTCTTCGACCTTGACATCGAG